>JBGUED010000410.1:0-2915 GCA_041821525.1 Candidatus Aminicenantaceae bacterium
GAGGGGAAGTGACTCAAAGTCTTCCTGCTTCCCGTCGAAATAACGGTCGAAGAGGCGCTTCTCCCGCGCGAACCGTTCGTCCTGGTGTTCGAGGGACATGCCGCTGTCGTGGAGCGGCTTCAGGGCTTTCTCAATCCCGTCGGGTGTTCGCAGGTAGTGGGCCAGGACCAGGCCTTTGTCGCTTTTTACGAAGAGCAGTTTTCCTTCCGGGAATGTATAGGTCGTGAAGAACATGACGCCGCTCAGATCCCGATGGAGAGGCGCTCGGCCAGGGCGGGGGGCAGACCGGCATCCAGGATCTTTTTCTGTGCGGCTTCGATGTCGTACTCGACTCTGAAGAAGCTGATCTTCTGCGCGTCCGAATCATAGATGGCGCAGGCGGCCCGGGTGTTGCGGTCGCGGGGCTGTCCCACCGAACCCGGGTTGATGAGATAACGCATGCCCTGCTCGATCTTGATCTCGTTGGAGTTGCCGGTCAGGAAGGTCCCCTCCACAATGTGGTCGTTGTCCGTGTACACAAAGGGGAAGTGCGTGTGTCCGAAAAAGGTGACGGGTGTCTCTATGTGCAGGAAAGCCTCGGCGGCATCGAACTCGCCGAAGATGTAATAGTCTTCGTCAAAGGGAGCCCCGTGGCAGATGGTGATGTGCTCATGGATGATCTCGGGTCCTTTTTTCATTTGGGTGATGTAGTCCATGTTGTCCGGGGTCAGGTTTTCCCGGGTCCAGAGGATGGCCGAGGCGGCGATAGGATTGAAGGTCTGGACTGAGTCCAGCTCACAGCAGACCGCCTTGTCGTGGTTGCCCCGGGTCATGTTGATCGGCTTCAGCGCCTGGAGCTTGTCGATCACCTCATTGGGGGAGGCCCCGTATCCCACCATATCGCCCATGAACAGGTAGTGGTCGATCTTGCGGCGCTTGGCGAATCGGAGCAGAGACTGGAATGCCTCCTGGTTGCCGTGAATGTCTGTGAAGATGAAATAGCGCATCAATTCGTCTTTTGGTCCGCGTGCTGAAGATCCGCGTACAACCTGTGGGCCCTGTAGGAGCTCCGGACCAGGGGCCCGGACTCGACTTCGCTGAACTCCATCTCCAGTGCCTTGGATCTTAGCCGCTCGAACTCGTCGGGCGAATAGTATTTTACTACGTGGGGATTGTTTTTGGTAGCTTTAAGATACTGTCCGATGGTTAAAAGTTGGCAGCCTGCTTCCCGCAGGTCCTTGAGGGCCCGGAGAATGTCGTCCCGGGTCTCGCCCAATCCCAGCATGAGGCCGGATTTTGTGACGGCCCCGGCTTGATTTGCCCGCTCCAGAACCTGGAGTGAGCGCCGATAGTTTTCCTGCGGCCGGTTTATCTGCGAGTAGAGGGACTCCGGCACCTCCAAATTGTGGTTCAGGACCTCGGGCCCCGCCTCCAGGACCGCGGCCAGTGCTTCCTCATCGCCCTTGAAGTCCGGGATGAGGACCTCGATCTTTGTCTCGGGGCGTATTTTCCGGACGGCCTCGATCACGGCCGCGAAATGGGAAGCCCCCCCGTCGGGCAGGTCGTCCCGGGTGACCGAGGTGATGACCACATAGCGGAGGTCCATGGCATCCACGGATTCAGCAACCCGCGCTGCCTCCTCCCCGATGTCTGCGCTGGGCGTGCCGTGCTTCACCGCGCAGAACGAACAGTCGCGCGTGCACACATCGCCCAGGATCAGGAATGTGGCGGTCCTGTGGGACCAGCACTCTGAGACATTGGGGCACTTGGCGCTCTGGCAGATCGTGTTCAGGTTGTGTTTGCGCACCAGCGAGGACACATAGAAGAAGTTCTCGTGCGTGGGGAGCTTGATCTTTAGCCAGGGCGGTTTTCTCTGTGGAGGGTCTTTCAAGAGTGTTGCCACTATGCCCCCTTAGACAAATAATGCAGTCTACCTCTGTAAAACTGGAAGTTTATGACTACAGGATGCTGACTGCTCGGCCTAATAATAATCGAAATCTTTTTCTCTGCGGAGGCGTCTTCGCATGCGTTTACGGGCTAGAGCATCTTTCAGGCGGCGTTTTTCACCGGGCTTGAAATACACGGAGTGCTTCTTGATCTCTTTGATGATGGCTTCCTGCTGGACTTTCCGTTTGAACCGTTTGAGAGCTTGTTCGATAGATTCACCTTCGTCGACAACGACATATGCCACTAAAAATCACCTCCCGTAGATTGGGTACCCGATTTATAGCCGATTTGCGTCTTGATGTCAACCCTTATATAATCGGGAGCAAGCTTGGATAACCTTGTTATTAACAGGAGAAAAGATGAAAAAAATACTGGTTCTGTCGGTCGTTTTCTGTGTGCTGTGCTCGGGGCTTTCGCTGTGGGCACAGACAGGTGATCCTTTTGACGAAGAGCTGCTGAAGGCCTTCCCGTACCGGGAGCTGGGGCCGGCCCGCCAGGGCGGCCGCATCCTGCGCATCGAGGTCCCTGAGCAGGAGCCCTACACCTTCTATGTGGTGACCTCCACAGGGGGGCTGTGGAAGACCTCCAACAACGGGACCACCTTTGAGGAGCTCTTCCTGCAGGAGAACACTCCCGCCATCGGCGACCTGGCCATCGCGCCCTCCGATCCAAATATCCTCTACGTGGGGACCGGCACGGCCGCATCCGGGCGGATCACGCTGCGGGGGGACGGCGTGTATAAATCCACTGACGCGGGCCAGACCTGGACACACATCGGCCTGGAAAAGACCATCCACATCGGCCGCATCGCGGTCCATCCCCAAAACCCGGACATCGTGTATGTGGCGGCCCTGGGATACCATTTTACCTTCAATCCCGACCGCGGCCTCTACAAGTCCGAGAACGGCGGCCAGACCTGGGAACGCATCCATTTCATCAGCGAAAAGGTCGGAATCGTGGAAGTGGTCCTCGATCCCAAGGACCCGGAC
>JBGUED010000411.1:0-2913 GCA_041821525.1 Candidatus Aminicenantaceae bacterium
CATGGTTAAAATGATCGATGACTCCGTAGGCCGCGTCCTTGGTGCCTTACGTAAGAGGGGACTGGAAGAAGAGACTATAGTCATTTTCACATCCGACCACGGCGAACTCCTTGGCGATCATGGCCTCATCCTCGATCAGCTTGGTGAAAAATTCGGTAAAAATGGGAAGGGCCGCCACTGCACCGGACTGCCGCTCCCCGATGGTCACCCTGCCTTCGTTATGTCCGACCCAAACGCCCATGCACAGGGATGGGGAAAATCCCACGAACCGGGCATCGGCCCAATCATCCGTGGTGCCCGTCTTCCCGGCCAGCTGTTTATATCGTGTCAGGTGGCGGACGCCTTGTGATGTCCCGCGCTGAACAACCCCTTGGAGAAGCGAGGTCATGATGTAGGCTACCTGCGGGGAAATGACCTCCTCGGACTCACTCAGATATTCTTCCATGATGTTCCCGTCCTTGTCCTCGATCCGGGAGATGAAATAAGGGGTGACGCGTACCCCGCTATTGGGGAAAACCGTGAAGGCGGACACCAGCTCCAGCATCTTCACCTCAAATGCACCAAGCGAGAGCGAAAGATAGGGGTACACGGTGGACGTGATACCGAACTTGCGGCAGTAATCCACGCCCAGCTGGGGAGAGATGTCCCGCAGCATCTTAGCGGTCACAATGTTGCGGGATTCCTCGATGCCCTGACGGAGCGTGATGCGCCCCTTGAACTTCCCGTCATAGTTGGGAGGATCCCAGATCTCTCCCGACCATTTATCCTCAAACTCCACGGGCTCATCCACGAACGGGGTGACCGTGGTCATGGCCCCAGTATCAATGGCCGCAGTGTAGAGCAGGGGTTTGATCACAGACCCGGCCTGACGCATAGCCTGGATGGCGTTGTTCCATTTGCTGCGGCGGAAAGAGTAGCCGCCCACCATGGCCTTGACCTGTCCCGTCTGGGGCTCGATCGCCAGCACTGCGCTCTCCAGCTTGGGCTCCTGATCCAGTTCGGCCACCAGGGTCAGGTTCTCGGGATCGAAACTCTTGATCTTCACATGGATAACATCACCCGGCTCGATCAGGGCCGTGAGGTTGCGGGCTTTGGTCCATTCAATGCCCTGGTTTGCGATCTCCCCGGTGAATTCCTTGACCTTGATCTTGGCTTTGGTGCGGGTGACCTCGAGGACCACAGCCTCTATGAGGAGTTCCTCTTCAAATCCGGACCGGCGCCAGCTCGCCATCCAGTTCTTCCGTGCCCGTTCGTCCCAGATCGGCTCGACCAGCTCCTCCAGGTTTTCAATCTCCAGATCCGATTCCAGGAGGTTCGGCTTGTCGTCTCTCCACCCCTGACCCTTGTCCAGGATATGCAACTGCTTGCGTACCGCGTCTTCCGCCCACTTCTGGTAGGCGGGGTTGAGAGTGGTGTGAACCCTGAGGCCATCGCTGTAGAGGGCCTTCATGCCGTAGCTGTCGTAGAGGTACTTGCGGACCTCCTCCAGAAAATAGCCGGCAAAATCCGAGTCCGCTCGGTGCAGGGGCAGGATGTTGAGCGACTGGTGGCGAGCCTCATCCCCGACCTCTTTGGAGATGTAACTCTCGGAGACCATACGATTGATGACATGGTTCCGCCGGCCCAGCGCATCGTCATAATTGCGGTAAGGAAAATAACGGCTGGGCGCCCGGAATATTCCGGTGATCAGAGCGGCCTCGGGCAGGTTCATCTCCGAAGCGCTCTTGTCGAAATACAGCTGGGCCGCCGCCTCCACTCCGTACACGCGGCCGTCTCCCAGGTCGAACTGGTTGCAGTACATGGTCAGGATCTCATCCTTGGAGTAGTGCTTCTCGAGCTGGATGGCCAGGATCATCTCCTTGAGCTTGCGCCGGATGGTCTGCTTGGGGTGCAGAAAGAGCTTCTTGACCAGCTGCTGGCTGATGGTGCTGCCGCCCTGCAGCTTATGGGGTGTGAATATGAGGCGGACATTCTCCTTCAAGGCCCGCAGCATGCCCAGAAAATCGATCCCTTTATGGCTGTAGAAGCGCGGATCTTCGGTCGCGATGATGCCATTTATCAAGTTATCGGGGATGTCCTCGAATGTGACCTGGATCCTCTTCTCCAAGGCGTACTCTCCCACCACAGTACCATCGTCGGCATAGATATAGGTGATGATCCCCGGCTCGAATTTGGCCAACTGCTCTATGTCGGGCAGGTTTTGGAGGATGGCCCGGAAGACACCAACCGCCGTGCCCAGTCCGCAGACCAGGACGAACAGGAGGACCAGGAGGGTGATCTTGAAGAATTTTCGTCTGTTTTTGATTGGCAGGCGGAGTTTGGGCCACTTGAGTTTCTTGAACGACAGCTTCGGGACCCGCAAGATCAGCTTTTTATCCTCGGACATCAGATTTTTACTATAGCAAAATTCCTGGGGTCGGTCTACCTCCCAGCTTGTATACAACTCGACACCGACATTATTCCCTACCGGGGACTTCCAGGCGGAAGCGGGCCTCAGGCGAGACAGAGACGCCTAGTCTTCGATGGTGAAAAAGGAGAGAAAATCCAGGGTGATCTGGGTGACGTCCTCTGCCACGCCCTCCATGGGCCTGAGCGCATCCAGGTGGAAGAATTCGTCCCCCTCCAATCCCTGGAAGATGGCCCGGACCTTGACCAGGTAGTCTTCCCGTTCGAAGAGGAGGTCCCTCTGTTGACGCCCCTCTGTACGTTTGAGCCCTCTGGCAGGGTTCACGTCCAGGATAAAGACCAGATCGGGCGGGACGGCAAAGCTCGCGTTGGTCTCCCGGATCTGGTCCGGGTCCGGCAGTATCTTCTCCAGTTTCGATGTGTCCACTTCGGGACGGAACTCCCCGGCGGGCATGAAATCGAAGTCGACCCGCGCAGCCCCCAAGCCGGACGCGAGCATACTCAACG
>JBGUED010000412.1:0-2887 GCA_041821525.1 Candidatus Aminicenantaceae bacterium
CATCCAAGCTCTTCCAGGATTCCTCATCTCTCACGGCCGTTATCCGGGAATCCGCCCCCTCTGCCTGCAGCGACGCAGCGCACTGGGCACAGAAGCGGGAGTCGTCGTTGTTGGCGCTGCTGCACTTGGGACAGTTCATGAGATGCCACCCTTCGAATCTCTCCCATACTTGTCCAGCAGACGCTGGAAGCCCGGATAATCCCGAAGCCTGTCCCAGGACGGATCGATCCTGAGCCATGGGACGGACAGGATATTTCCGCAGGGGATGGCCAGCAGCTGGTCGAGCCGCCGCACGGCCTCTGCCGGCTCACCCACCATGGCGTAGATGGCCGCCAGCCCCAGCACATAGCGCGGGGCCTCGAGCGCGTCTTTCTCCAGCGGATAGCACTCCACGGCCGCCTCCCCTTCCCGCACGGCCTCTTCTTTGCGCCCGAGCAGTGCCAGCGCCAGACCCAGGGAGAGTCGAATGCGGGGATCCTCAGGGTTTTCCTCCAGCGCCGCCTCCAGCTCCCGCAGGGCCTGCTCACCATAGGTGCGTTTCTGCGCTTCGTCCCCCAGGTCATCGTACACGGCTGCCATCAAGTAGCTCTTGGGCGTGAAGAAGTCCTCCCCGACAAACGAATCAAAATCAGAGGAGGCCAGCGCATCCAGGGCGCCCGCATAGTCGCGCTCCAACATGCTCAGCAGGAACAGCAGGTAATCGGAGTACTGATGCTGGGGGATAGTCCGCGAGATGAAGCGCGCCTCAGGCACGTTGCCCCGGCCCAGCAGGGCGATCCGCACCTTGGCCAGGTAGGGAAGGTAGCTCTCCCGGTCGAGCGCAATGGCGCGGTTGCACCACTCCCATCCCTCGTCATACTGCCTCAACTGCATGTACGTGTAGCCGATCTGAAAGGCCAGATCTGCGGAGCGCGGCAGGAAGGTGAACGACCGCTCCAGGTTCCGCAGCGCCTCCTCCCACTTGCCCCGGCGCCTCTGGATGTAACCCAGGTAGGTGTAGGGGAGGTTGGGCCGCACCCGCTTGACCCGCTCGAAGAGCTCGAGCGCCCGATCATAGTCCTGGTTTCCTCCGTACGCCAGGAACCCCTCGGCCAGCATCACCTCAGGCAGGTCCCCGTCCAGCCGTTTGGCTTGGGCCAGGGCCCCCCATGCCCGGTCCAGCCGCTCCTGGGTGCGGTCCAAGCCGGACTGATACATCCATTGATGGGTGACAGCCAGCGTGAGGTACGCCATGGTGAATTCCGGGTCCCGTTCCACTGCCCTATCCAGCAGGGAGATCGCCTCACCGTAAGCATCGGCATCCGCCCGCATCAGGGCCGCACCGGCCAGGTCCCGTGCCCGGAGGTACATGTCATAGGCCTCGAGATCGTCGGTGGGTTGGGCCCTCAGGGCCTCCCGCTCCGGCTCCAGGACCGTGAGGTCGAGCTTGCTGGTCACGTCCTCGGCGATCTGGGTCTGGATGTCGAAAAAATCCTCCAGCACCAGATTATTGAGTTCGGACCAGAGCTGCGTATCGTCAGCGGCCCGGATGAGCTGGGCCGTGACCCGGACCCGGTCGGGCTCCCCCTCCGAACGCAGGCACTGGACCGTGCCGTCCAGGATGTAATCGACCCCCAGCTCCTCATGGATCTGGCGGGCCGTCTTCTCGGAGCCGTGGTAAGAGCGGGCAGAGTGGCGGGAGATGACGCCCAGTTCCTTGAGCGCCGAAAGCCGTGTGTTGAGCTCCTCAGTGAGCCCCGCGGCAAAGTAGTCATCCTCAGACGGTCCCAGGTTCTCGAATGGGAGCACGACGAGCATTTTGCGGAGCGGAGTGACCGCCGGGCCCGAAGACTCTCCAAAACCCAAAAACGCCAGGCGGGCCAGGATCGCCACCACAAGCAGGGTCACGACAGCCGGCCAGCCCCTGAAAAACCTGCGGGGGCTTACCTTCCCAGTCGTGGAAGGTGCTGCCGCTCCGGGGCCGCCGGAGACACCCCTCTCTCCGGACAAAGCCTGTGCTCCGGCTGCTGCCGTCGCGACGCAGTTCGTGAGTGCGGTGAGGTCCTGCTCGACCGCAGCCAACGCGTCGCTCAGCTCCCGGACGTCCTGAAACCGCCGGCGCCTGTCCTTGGCCAGGCATCTCAGGATGGTTTTGCACAGGCTCTCCGGCACCAGGGGATTGATAGTGCCCGGATCTACGGGCTTCTCCGTCTTGTGCTTGATCGCGGTCTGGACCGGTGTCTCCCCCCGGAACGGTACCGCGCCTGTCACCATTTCGTAGAGGATGACCCCCAGGGAGTAGATGTCGGAGCGGAGGTCCACTTCTCCGGCTTCCACCTGCTCCGGGGACATGTAGTACGGCGTGCCCACGACAAGCCCCGCTCCGGTAATGCTTTTGTCTTTTAGGGAGCGGGACAGCCCGAAATCCATGATACGGACCGTCCCCTCCCGGTCGATCATGATGTTGCTCGACTTGAGGTCGCGATGCACGATCCCCAGACGGTGCGCCTCCTCCAGGCCCGCGCACAGCTGCTTGGCGATGGCCACGGCCGCCGCCGGGTTGAGCCGCTGCGTCATCCGAATCATGTGTTTCAGGTTCTCGCCCTGCACGTACTCCATGGTGATGTAATAGGTCCCGTTGCTGCGGCTGAAGTGATAGAGCCGGCACACATTCTTGTGCGAGATCCTGCGTGCCAGCTTGAGCTCGTTCTGGAACCGCTCGATGGTGCTGCGGTCCGCCGTGATCTCCGGCTTGATTAGCTTGAGGCCTACGGTCTCCTCGATCTCGGCATCATAGGCCTTGTACACGCGACCCATGCCGCCGTGCCCCAACTCCTCGATCACCCGGTACCGGTCGGCAAAGACCGTACCGCTCTTGAGGTCCAGGGCCGAGGCGGGCAGATCTGAC
>JBGUED010000413.1:0-2877 GCA_041821525.1 Candidatus Aminicenantaceae bacterium
CTGTTGCCGGATATGGACAGGGCATTGGCAAAATAGGTCCAGGGGAGCAGCCCTGCATAAACGAAGATGGGGTAGGGGATACCGTCTGACGGCATTTTCGCCATGCGGCCGAAAAACAGGTTGGCCAGCACACCTCCCAGGAGTGTGGTCAGCATGGGGACCAGGATAAAGAACGTGCGGTGGGGCGAATCCTGGGGGCGGGCCATGGCTTCATAAAATGGAAAACCTTCTCCCCTCCCTATTGCATACAGCACACAGATGCTAACGATGCCGCCGAACAGCACGACCTCCGGCAGCCCGGCCAGGAGATGGATGCTGCCGGCTGCGGTAAAGATGAAGAAATGGAAAACCTTGCGGGTGTAGGAGGTCTGGATCTGTCTCCTGACGCGCAGCCGTCCGGCCAGGAAGGCCGCCAGCACCGTGTAGAGGAGGAAGGGCGGCCCCAGGATCAGGATCGTCCTGAGATCCGGCAGTGCGCCGATCAGCAGGTCCCGCGCATGCTCCAGCATCAGTACTTTCTGAAGACCCGTTCCTCGAGTCGGATGTACACAACAAAACGATTTCCGAAGACATCCGGTTGATACTCTTCCCGCTCATACCCCAGATGCCCGCGAAAAAGGATCGCCCGCGAGAGTGGTTTTCTGACCTCCACTCCTATCTGGTAGGAGCTGTAGCGCTGGATATCCTCCAGGAAGTTGAGCTCCATGGGTGAATTCCCAAAGCCGGCCAGCATGCCGATGAACTCGTCCGCGGAGCGGAAGTAACGCCGGACCCATAAGAGGCCGGAGACATTGGAGCCCTTGGACTCGGAGGAAATCGAAGGCCGGAATGAGAACCAGTAGTCTTTATAGTACTTTCCCAGGGTTCCGGTAAAAATGGTGACGTGCGAGTCCTCGAATTTCATGTAGCGGAGGCCGCCCGACAGCTCGAAGGCTTTGGGGAGATTGGCATACAGCTCTCCCCCCAGGCGGTAGCGGGGGAAAATATCATCGGATGAGAGGCCGGCGTTGAGGTAGGCATAGAAACGCTCGCTGAAGATCGGATAAGCATCCAGCTCGAACTGTGTCCCGGTGGAACGTCCGGCTCCGTAATCGCGGCTGGCAGAGTTGATCCGGCCGATCAGAGGGCCCCGTCCCGTATAATAGGCGCCTTCCAGGCTGAAAAAGTGCCAGGGCTTGAGGTCCTGATCCTCCCGGCCCAGGATATCCATCCGATAGGTCTGACTGAACTCCAGGAGAAGCACCGAGGACTGGATCAGGCGCTCGATCCTCAGGGCCTCCGCATGCTCGGGATTGATCGCCAGCAGGTGGTGCAGGGCATCGGCCGCCCCATGGTAGTCTTTCTTGAGATACAGGATTCGGATCTTCTTCCAGAGAAAATCCTGATCCTCGGGATGCGATCCGAGGCCCCTCTCGCAGTACTCGAGGGCAACATCCGTGTGGCCCGACCACAGCTCCGCATCGACCATGGCATTGAGGGCGTCGCGGTGGTCCGGGACCTGTATCAGGACTTTCTGAAGCTCCTGGCTCCCCGATTCGTACTCATGCTGCCAGAGATACAGCCTGCCCAGATAGACACGCACATCATAATACCGGGGCACCTGTTCCAGGATGGAGAGGCAGATGCGGCGGGCCTCGTCGAAACGCCCTTCCCGGCCCAAATGGAGGGCCTGGCGGAACAGCTCATCCACGTCCACCTGCTGGCCAGGGATCTCTGTGGGAATGGAAGCGAAGCCTGGAGCGGCAGCCAGGAAGAGCCCGGCAAGAATACCCAAGACCAGGGCCCTGCTCGGCATGGATGTCAGCATCCGGGATCGCTCCCAGTCCCTACTTCGACTTGAAGATCGGGACCGTATCGGGGTGGAAGAGGATCACCAGGGTATAGACGCTGAGCGCCGTACCGATGGGGAATTTGATCAGGTTCAAGAAGGCGACAGCGAGCCCCACGATGCGTCCCCATTCCCGGCGATTATAGATCCCAAACCCGGCGATCAACTCAGGCAGAGTGAGGATCCCGAAGAACACACCCATTCCGATGGCGACGGAGCGCAGGATGAGCGGGGCCTCGGGCCCCATGTCCGGGATAAAGGAGACTCCGAACAGCAGGGCGAACAGAAAAAATGTAACCAGCAGGCCCACGGCCCCGAAGATGATCCAGAGCACGGCAACGGCTTTGACATGTCCTTCCATGGCCTATCTCCTGTACATTTGACTTGTGTGGAATTCCCCTCGAGGATTCATTCTACCCTTTCCCGAGGATATCCGCAATCGTGACATCCATGTCGCTCTGGTGCGTGCCTCTCCAGAACACACGCCGGCAGCCGGGGCAGAGAGAAAAATGCGAGGGCGCGCAGCCAGTTGGCCGGATTGCCCGGCATGCAGTCGACGGCAAATTTCACGGATCTTGGGCTACAGCCCTAGAAACTGGACACTCAAGCCGGAGAAGAAGATCATGGCTCCGGCCAGCGCGTGGGCGTAGCGCTCCAGCTTTCCCAGCCTGACAAAGCTGATCCCCCAGGATGAGAGGGCTATAATGGCCAGCATGGTAACGATCGTGACAGTGCCGAAGGCGGCGGCCACCAGGATGACGCCTCCGCTGCTGTGCCTGGCGGCCGGGTACATGATCATGGGGATAAGCGGTTCGCAGGGGCCAAAGACGAAGATGGCGAAGAGAACCCAGGGCGTCAGGCTGGTCTTCCTGGCCTGGTGGTTATGCACATGGACATGCTCTTGGCTGTGATGGTGGTGATGGTCGTGTTCCTCCCCATCGGCATGAAAATGGCCGTGAGCGTGAGGTTTGCTCCTGATGGCTCGCCGGAGTCCCCAGAGGAAATAAGCGAACCCGAAGCCGATAAGCAGCCAGGCGGCCACGCCTCCC
>JBGUED010000414.1:0-2851 GCA_041821525.1 Candidatus Aminicenantaceae bacterium
GCGATGGGCCGATGACCTCGGATTTCACCATCGAACAGGACGGCAGCAAGATCACCGTCACCCTGCCCGGACGGCAGGGCGGCGAGATGGTCGGCGAAGGCACCCTCGAGGGCAACGCCATCCAGTGGTCCATCACCCGGGAAACCCAACGCGGTGAGATGGTGATGGAGTACACGGGCACGGTGGACGGCGACTCCATGAGCGGGACCATGTCGGTCATGGACCGCGAGATCGAGTGGACCGCCAAGAAGAAATAACGGCATTCGGAAACGGCCTTCGTCGAATAGAAGAATATTTTCTCTATTGACCCGGGAAGGGGGGAGAAGAGCATGGTTCCCATAAACCGCTTAACAGCAGCCCGGAAATCCTCTAAAATAAGGGTCGGTCCGATGGCCGGTCGATCAATATGACCGGTCGGGAAGAAATTTGAATCGTTTCCGTCTAATCAGTGTACGGAGACGAAAACACGTGAGAGTTAATGGACGACAGAGAGCTGGTCGAAAAGGCGCAGGCCGGAAACCAGGACGCCTTCGGTGCTCTCGTCGAGAAATACAGGATAAAGATGTTTAATCTCGCCTACAGCCTGACACGAAACCGTGAAACCGCGGATGACCTGGCACAAGAAGTGTTCATCAAGGCCTATGTGGCACTCCCGAACTTCAAGTTCCAGTCTGCCTTCAGCACCTGGATTTACCGCATCGCGGTCAACGCGTCCAAGGACTTTCTGCGCAAGGAAACCAGGGTGAGAAAAATTCCCCTGGATGACAGCCCCCCGGGAACCTTGATGCAGGAAGACACAACGGGCCAGATCGATGAGGCCAGAGAACAAGCGACACGAAAAAAAATGGTGCACACCGCACTCGAGTCCCTACCGGAGAAATATAAGGTCATCCTGACCCTGCGGGACATCCAGGGTTTTCCATATAATGAGATCAGCCAGATGCTCAACATATCGCCCGGGACCGTGGACTCAAGGCTCCACCGGGCCCGGAAAATGCTTAAGAAAAAAGTTTGTCAGTTCTCAGCCCGTTTAGGAGGGGACTATGCGGTGTAAAACAGCGGAAAAATTGATACTGCGCGCCCTGGATCATGACCTTAAGGATGATCAGGAGCAGGCGCTGGCAACACATCGGCGTGAATGCGCCGCTTGCCGCGCCCTGGAACAGGAGTACTTCAGCCTGCGCCAGACCCTGCAGAGCGAGGACTTCCCCGCGCCCAAACCCTATTTTTGGGAGCGGCTGCAGCCCCGACTCGAGCAGAATCCCAGACCTGGGCTCCAGGCTTTGTGGAAGCAGTGGGGCCTTAGGGCCATTCCCTGCTCGCTGGCCGTCATCGCTTTTTTTGTGCTGGCCGCGACCTTCCTGATCTCCCCCCAGATAGAAGAGCTGAGCCAGGCCGGCATACTGCTGCGCGACCAGTATCCCTTCCAGGACACGCTCCTGCTGGCAGAGGATGTGTCGGAAAATCCCAACATGATACTGCTGTTCTCCTCCTTGGATGAGAGCGACTCCCAGAGGAGACAATCCCCATGAAGAATCACTATAAATTCTGGATCGTGCTCTCGTTCCTGGTGGTGTTTGCCGCCGGGCTCGTGAGCGGTGTGATACTGGAAAAGAACATACTGAACCCGAAACCCAACCGGCCCTCCCGCGACGCCCGCCGCGGGGACCGGACCCACTTCCCGACCATAAATGAACTGGAAGAAGCGCTCAAGCTCAGCACCGACCAGCAGGACCTGATGCGGGCGGTGTTCCAGCAGAACGAGGAGCGCCTCAAACAGGTGCGCAAAGACATATATGCCGAGTACCGGACACTCCGGGATCAGTTCCTGGAGGATATCAAGGCCGTGCTCGATCCGGAGCAGATCAAACAGTTCGACGCCATACTGGAAGAATATCTCACGCAGCGACACGAGGGGGCGGAGAGGCGGCAGCAACGCTCTCCCCAAACCAAAGAGGAAAGAAGAGGATAAAAGGAGAATCCCCATGAAAAAGAAGATTATCATCAGTGTACTGATCGTGGCAGCCGCCGCAGTGACTCTGTACTTCACCGTACTCAGAACCGGCGATGCGGCCGAGATCGGCTACAATATGGAAGCCCTGAAAACAGGCTCGATAGAAGCCCTGGTCGACACCACCGGGACCCTCAACGCCGTGACCATGGTGGATGTGGGTGCCCAGGTGTCGGGGAAGATCATCAACATATACGTGGATTTCAACTCCGAAGTCCAGGCCGATCAGGTCATCGCCCGCATCGATCCGGAGCAGTTCCAAACCCGGATCAAACAAAGCGAGGCCAACTATCGCAGCGCCAAGTCCCGGCGGGATAACTCCAAGATCAACCTGGATAACTCCAAGAAGAAGTACGAGCGGGCCAAGAACCTGTTCGAGAAGGACCTGATCTCCATCGAAGATATGGACACGGCCGAGACCAACTACTACGGCGCCGTGTCCGACCTCCAGACGGCCGAGGCCACCCTGGAGCAGCAGCAGTCCGCGCTGGATTCCAGCAAGGTCGACCTGAGCTACACCGTCATCAAATCCCCCATCGACGGTGTGGTCATCAACCGCAACATCAATGAGGGCCAGACCGTGGCCTCCAGCCTGCAGGCGCCGGTGCTCTTCCAAATCGCTAAGGACCTGACCGAGATGCAGGTGGAATGCGTGGTGGATGAGGCGGACATCGGGCGGGTTGCGGAAGGCCAGTCCGTCCGCTTCACCGTGGACGCCTATCCCAACGAGAACTTCCGCGGTACGGTCAAACAGGTCCGCTACGCTCCTGAGGTGATCTCGAACGTCGTGACCTACACCACCATCGTGGAGGTTTCCAATGCGGAGATGAAGCTGCGACC
>JBGUED010000415.1:0-2834 GCA_041821525.1 Candidatus Aminicenantaceae bacterium
GCTGTGTCATGGACCTGGATCACCTCCGCAGCTGCATCGACGACCGCACCCGCCTGCTCATCCTGTGCAGCCCCCACAATCCCACAGGGCGTGTCTGGGCCCCTGAGGAACTCAAAGTGCTGGCAGAGGTCTGCATGGAGCGCGACCTCATCATCGTCACCGACGAGATCCATGCCGACCTGGTGAGCCCCGAGCACTCGCACACACCCCTGGCGGCGCTGCTCCCCGAACTGGCGGAGCGCATTGTTACCTGCACCTCTCCCAACAAAACCTTCAACATCGCGGGTCTGCAGACGGCCAATATCATCATCACTGACAAAGACATGAGGCAGCGATTCCAACGCGCCGCGCACAGTGCGGGCATCGAACTGGCCAATGTCTTCGGGGTGGTGGCGATGGAAGCGGCCTATTCGACCGGAGGCGAGGCATGGCTGACCCGGCTCCTGGATTACCTGTGGGACAATTTTGCCCTGCTGCAGAAGTTCGCGGCCGACCGCTTTCCAGGCCTCCAGGTCTTTCCCCTGGAAGGAACCTACCTGGCCTGGCTCGACTGCCGGGACCTCCATCCGGACGACAAGAATCTCAAGGACGTCCTGCTGCGGCACGGTGTGTGGCTGGACGAAGGATCCAAGTTCGGGCCCGGGGGCGAGGGATTCCTGCGCCTGAATATCGCCTGCCCCCGCAGCCAGCTCGCAGAGGCCCTGGAGCGCATGGCCGCTGCATTTTCCAGCATCCCAAAATAAACCGGGAGAAGCGCTTCCCAAGCCATTATTGTGCCAAGCATATGCTTGTCCATGTATCTGTCGATGCCGGCTATATTGGGAGAGCTTGCACCAAACTGACAGATTCTTTATGATGAGGGTAATCCAAAAAGGAGAAGGCAATGTCACAAAGCCCTTGCCCCCGGATCTCGAAGCTTCTATACCTCATATCCGCATTCCTGCTCGTCTGGGTGCTGGCCACCCTTCCACTTTCAGCTAAAGCGCCGGCTCCCGAGGCCAAAAAAGTCCTGGTTGTCTGGGGAGGATGGGACGGTCATGAACCCAAACAGTGTGTGGACATCTTCGCGCCCTGGCTGGAGAAACAGGGCTTTTCAGTTGAGGTCTCGGACACCCTGGATGCCTACCTGGATGTGGAAAAGCTCAAAGGACTGGACCTTATCGTCCAGGCCTTCACCATGTCTAAGATCACGCCCGAGCAGGCGAAGGCGCTCCTGGACGCGGTCCGCAGCGGTGTGGGACTGGCCGGATGGCACGGCGGGCTGGCTGACTCCTTCCGCGACAACACCGAATATCAATTCATGGTGGGCGGGCAGTGGGTGGCACATCCCGGCGGTGTGATCGATTACGAGGTGAACATCATAGACCATGAAGACCCCATCACCCGGGGTCTCGGCGATTTCAGGATGCACTCCGAACAGTACTACATGCATGTGGACCCCATGAATGAGGTACTGGCCACCACGACTTTCTCAGGCGAGCACTCTTCCTGGATCGAGGATGTGGTCATGCCGGTAGTGTGGAAAAAGACCTATGGCAAAGGCCGGGTCTTCTACACTTCGCTGGGCCATGTAGCCAAGGATTTTAATGTGCCCCAGGCCAGGGAGATCGTCCAGCGCGGCATGCTCTGGGCCGCTCATGCGCTGGAAGACAAATAATCGTCCCGCAGAGAAACTTTCTAAGATACGACGAGCGCTGCGAACCTCCCCTCACTCCGGACCAGGTCTGGAGCACACTCTTTCCCTGACCGGGAGTTTCACTCAGGGCAGATTCACACACTTCTCATTCAGGCTCCTCAGCCTCTGAGAGATGACCGAGGCGACCTTCATCATCACCTTGTACCCGATGTGATTGTTCTTCTTGAACAGATCTCGGAGTACGCTGCCGCTCACAACAAAGACTTCCGAGGCCTCCATCGCATAGGACGCCGCAGTGAAGGCATGAGGCTCTGTGACTGCAGACCACCCAAAGACCTCACCAGGTCCAACGGCATCGATGGCCATATCCTTGCCGTCGGCGCCGCGCATGCGGATCTCAATATCCCCGCTCATAACCAGATATATATTCTGAGCGATGGAGTTTTCCTGGAAGATCCGCCGTCCCTTTTTGTAGATCTCCTGCTTCACGATCTCAGCGATGTTTTCAAGTTCATTGTCGTTCAACGCCGAAAAGATCCCAAAACGCTTCAAGTCATCAATCTTTAACATGATTTTACCCCTCCCTCTGCATATTTCTCGATATCCAAGTGTTCCGATAGGTGCCTTGAATATAGGGTTCGGCTCCGCCTTTGTCAATTGGCAGGTCCGGCAACTTAAGTTTTTAAATATAGAGTACCTATCGTAGTTATCGTCATTTGTGTATAATAATCCACCGGATGAACAATCTGGACCTGCAGGACGGATCTAGGGTGGCCATTATCGGCGGCGGCCCGGCCGGCTCCTTTTTCGCCTATTTCCTCCAGAAATACGCCCAGCACAGGGGGATCCATCCGGATGTGACCATCTTTGACGCCAAGAATTTCATGCTCAAGGGACCCAAGGGGTGCAATCTCTGCGCCGGAGTCATTTCCGAAACCCTGAGCCAGCGGCTGCGCAGCGAGGGCATCCCCCTCCCGGAACAGAGGATTGTCCACCGAGTGGACGGCTACTGCCTGCATCTGGACCACAGACTGCTCTTTCTGACCGGAGAAGGCGAAAAAGCCGACAGCATCGCCACCGTGTTCCGGGGGAACGGACCCCGCTATTCCAAGTATTCCGGAACCATCAGCTTCGACGATTTCCTGCTGAGTGTCGGGCAGCCGACCGGCAAGTTTCTGCTGAAGGTAGGCACGTCTGA
>JBGUED010000416.1:0-2821 GCA_041821525.1 Candidatus Aminicenantaceae bacterium
AAATCCACTCGCTCCCCCTGGGGACGGGCATCCCGAGGGCGGTGAGCATAGCGCATCCCGGAAACCTGGATGCGGTCCCTGTCCCTCTCGATATCGGTCTCGAAGATCTGTCGCAGCTGACGGCCGGTGATGTTGAACAGCACCAGCGTGTTCTGGAAGGGAGAGACCTCGTGCAGAGTGCGGACGCTGATGGGCCCTGAATAGATGTCGGCCCGGATCCCGCCGCTGTTGAGGAGCCCGATCTCGGCGCCGGTTTTCCACCGCATTATATCGGTGATCCAGTTGCCGAGGGAGTTCTCGATGGAGCTGTAGTCCGGGCGTTTATAATCAAATCTGGCCCTCCCGATGACCCTCTGGTATTCCCCTTCGATGGTAGCTTCGACTTTCTCGACCAGAGCGGAGACCTCCGCAGAGGGATTCAGGTCGATGTCCGCCCACAGCCAAAGCAGACTCTCCTCGTAGCCGATGACGGCCCCCCGCTCCATGGTCAGCTTCAGGTATCCCAGAGTCCGCTGATGTCCATAGGTGGACTTGACCAGAACGCCGTCGATCTCCTCAAAGAGGCCGTCCTCAGAGGCCACCAGGACGATGTCCACATCCGGGACTTCGCGCGCCACTCGCTGCCCGTCAAAGAATTTGGAGTGCACCAGCACGATAACCAGGTCGCTTTTCCTGCGCATCTCCGGCACCCATTTTTCTAGCGTGGGTACAATGGGGAGGACGTCAAGCCCCACGACCCGCGCCGGCGAGACCTCTGCGAGGAAGAACTCCTCCATTACGGCGATGACTCCGACCCGGATCCCCCCTTTGGACAGGATGTGATAGGGCTCCGATGCAAACAGCTCACCGCTCTCCTTCTGGACGATGTTGGCCATCACCACAGGCATCCGCGACAGGCGATCAATGGCTTTTACGTTTTCTGGACCCAGGTCGAAGGCGTGGTTTCCATGGGTCCGGATGTCGTAGCCCAGAAGGTTCAGAAACTCCGGCATGGCTCCCCCGGCAGTATCCCTGAAGGGCAGGGTTGCGGCCAGGGTTCCGGTCATGATGTCCCCTGTGTCGATGAGCAGGACGTTTTTCTCTCGAGCCCGAACCTGGTTGACGTAATGGCTGACCGCCTCCATGCCGCCCACCATACGCACGGTATCTCCCTCCTTGAGCTTACGGGGCTGAAACGTACCATGGGTATCGTTGGAGAACAGAAGGACCAGCTCCCGTTCTGGGGGACGGCAGGCCGGAAACCACAGGAGAACCAGGACGAGCAGCGTGCAGATACACGGCAGACGAGCGCAGAATCTCTTGTTCACGGCGTCATTTTCCACCATGCAGGGAAAGCTGTCAAGGCCGGCTCGCACTCAGCCCGGCCTCACGCAGGCGCCGACTGACTGCAGCCAGGGATTCACTGTCCCGGGGGGATGATCTGCCCATCGATTCCGATCACGAGTTCTTTTATGTGGATACCGGCTCCGGAGCGCTCTATGGCTTCATTCACGATATGGATCAGGCCGGAACAGCAGGGCACTACCATGCGGGCAACCGTGAGGGAATACACGGTATTGTGCTTGAGCAGCTCCGCGAGCTTTTCGATATAGGGAGTGGTATCATCCAGTTTGGGGCAGGCGATGATCAACTTTTTCCCCTTCAACAGATCCTGATGGAAACTCCCCAGGGCGAATGCGGTGCAGTCGGCGGCGATCAGGAGATCGCTGTTGCTGAAATAGGGGGCATGGGGCGAGACCAGATGCAGCTGAATGGGCCACTGGCTGAGTTCGGACCTCCCAGAGACCTGGGCGGCATCCCGAGAGGGGGCCTGCGGCTGGATCTCACGGGCCCGGCTGCCGGGGCATCCCAAGGGGAACTGAGGGCGCTTATCCGACTGCGACTCGGTCAGGCAGGCATTTTCTGTGTCTGCCTCTGCGCCGTGCACATGGGCGGCCGCTTCTTCCCCGCGGGTGTTCAGCACATGCTGGTATGTGGCCTGAGCATCATAGGAATCACTCTCTCGCTCGACGACCTTCAAGGCTCCGGTCGGGCACACATCTAGGCAGGCTCCGAGACCGTCGCAATAGATCTCCCGGGCGAGCTTGGCCTTGTTCTCTTCGTCCAGCACCAGGGCGCCCTCTGCGCAGGCTGTAGTGCACAGGCCGCAGCCATCACACAGGTCCCGTTCTATCTCAATGATCTTGCGTTTTGCCATGGTATTCTCCTTGTTTCAAGATTTCACCCCCAGTATACGCAGATGGGAGTCCGGATTCCTTGACCTGAGTCAATAAATGGGGATAGGAGAAAAATATTGGGGTCAGCCCCAACTTTATTATTGTTCGTTTCGGAGGCGGGAGCAGTCCGTGATACGGATGGAACGGCCTGTCACCAAGATCAGCCCCTCATCCTGTAGCTGCTTCAGGTTGCGGGAGAGCGTCTCACTGATGGTTCCCAGCAGCCGTGCCAGCTCGGCCTTCTTCATGTCCAACTCAACGATGCAGGCGTCCCTCCCCTGACAGCGCGTGAGTAGGAACTGGATCAACCGCTGGCGTACAGTCTGGAGCCCCAGGGCTTCGATACGCCGGTTGAGGGTCACGCACTTCCGGGCCAGCAGCGTGATGAAGTCACGGGCCAGTCCCGGTACCTCATCCAGGCTCCTGAGCAGGTGGCCTTTTTCCAGGAAAAAGACCTCCGAATCCTGGACCGCCTCGGCAAAGGCCGGGAACTCTCTGTGAACGAACAGGACGGCATCCCCGAAAAAATCCCCGGGCTCCAGGCGAACAATCTCCACCTCCCGGCCCTGTTCGTCCATCTTGTAGATCCGCACCTCTCCGCTCTT
>JBGUED010000417.1:0-2820 GCA_041821525.1 Candidatus Aminicenantaceae bacterium
GGACTTTTGCACTGGAAGCCGGGACCAACTCCATTCAACTCTCCGACAAGAACGACGCCGGCTATGTGCTGGCCGACGCCGTAAAATGGGTGAAAAAATAAGAGAATTGAAATGTTGATAAAGAAGAGGAAGAATAGACGTCTCTAGTCTGTCTAACGAGATGAAGGCTTTTCACGTGCCTGACGCGAAGCCGAGTCTCAGGGATGGCAACACTAACTTGAATCGCTAGGAAAAGAACATGCAAATTTCCGTATCTCAGCTTTCAAAACGGTATCCTGGGGGCAAGCTGGCCCTCAAAGACATTGACCTGGACATCCCCAAGGGATTGTTCGGCCTGCTGGGCCCCAACGGCGCGGGGAAAACCACCCTGATGCGCATCCTGGTCACGTTGTTGAAGCCCAGCTCCGGCCAAGTCAAAGTCAATGACCTGGACATCCGCAAAAACCGCAAGGAGATCCGGCGGCAGATCGGCTACCTCCCCCAGGATTTTTCCGTCTTTGCCAAGCTGACGGTATGGGAGTTCATGGACTACAGCGCCTGTCTCAACGGCATCCTGTCCAAGAACCAGCGCCGGGACAGGATCGACCTGCTGCTGGAAACCGTGGGCCTCTTCGAAGCCAGGGACCGCCTGACCGGGAAGCTCTCGGGCGGCATGAAGCGAAGGCTGGGCATCGCCCAGACCCTGATCGGAGACCCTCCGCTCCTGGTCGTGGACGAGCCCACGGTCGGGCTGGATCCCGAGGAAAGGATCCGGTTCCGCAACCTCTTGTCCGACCTCATCACCCAGGACCGGATCATTCTTCTGTCCACCCACATCGTGGGCGACATCTCCTCCACCTGCGAGACCATCGCGCTCATGGACCTGGGACGCATCATCTTCCACGGCCCCCCCTCCGACCTGGTGGACAGCGCCCGGGGAAAGGTCTGGACCATATCCACCGGCTATGAAGAAATGGACAGCTGGAAAGAACGATTCCCGGTCATCTCCACGGTTCCCTCGGAAGGAGGATACGAACTGCGGATCGTGGCGGAGGACCCGGACTCGCCTGAGGCCGTCCCGGCCGAACCCAACCTGGAGGACGCATACATCCACACCATGCAGAAGGCGGCTGCAGGCCACCTGTCCGGGGCATTCGAGACAAACAATGGGGTGTCGCTATGACACCTGTAATGATCTGCCTGAAAATCGCGGCATACGAGGCCAAGATCCTCTTGAGGTCGTGGGGATTCCGCATATTCGCCCTGCTGGGCCTCATTCTCCTGGGCCTGTTGACCGCCGGGATCGCGGCACCCTCCTTTGCCTTCCCCTACTACTTCCGGTCCCTTTCGGGATCCGTCCCCCTTTTCAGCCTCAAGCTCTTCAATGTCTACCAGGGCATCATCGTGGTCTTCATGGCCACGGAATTCTTCAAACGGGACAGGCGGACGGATTCCACACAGGTCATTTTTTCCCGGTCTTTTTCCAACACCAGCTATATCCTCGGCAAGTTCCTCGGGGTGCTGGGCCTCTTTTTGCTGATGAACATCCTGGTCGGCGTTGTCACGGCCCTGATCCACCTGTTCATTTCTGATGCTCCATTCAACCCCCAGGCTTATCTCTCCTATTTCCTGACACTCAACCTCCCCACACTGGTCTTCCTGATAGGTATGTCCTTCGTATTGGCCATGGTCATCCGCAGCCAGGCGGCCGTCATACTGCTGGGGCTGGCCGTGTCCACCCTCAGCCTGGTTGTCCTGGGAAACAAGGCCTATTTCATCCCCGACATATTCGGATTCCACACACCACTTATGTATTCCGATTTCATCGGGCTGGGCAACGGCGCGCAGCTACTGCAGCTGCGGCTCCCCTTCGTCCTCCTGGGCCTGGGATTCGTCTTCGGCACGGTGCTCCTGGCCAAGCGGCTGCGGCAGTCTCCCTTGACGACGGCGCTGTCCGGGGCACTGTCGGTCCTGCTTATCCTCTCGGCCCTTGCTCTGATCTTCTTCCATATCCAATCCAACCAGGGCATGGATTCACTCCGCCGCGACCTTCTGGCGGAAAGCCGGAAATACGCCGAGGTCCCCGCAGTGAGCGTAGAATCCTGTTCCCTGGATGTGAAATTTTCCGGCAGTGTCCTGTCTGTCACTTCCGAGGTTCTTATCAACAACGTTCATGAAAAGCCAGCAGAATCCCTCCTCCTGACATTGAACCCGGGGCTTCAGGTCAGCCGCGTCACGGCCGGCGATTCGACCCTTGATTTTACCCGGGAGGGACACGTCCTCCTCATCCAGCCTCCCGAACCCCTCGCCCCCGGTGCCGGCATCTCTGTCCGGATAGAATACAGCGGGACTCCCCTGGAGGCCTACTGCTACCCGGACATCGAAGGTCAAAACCTTCGCAAGCCCTCGAAACTGGGTCTTTACAATGTCCCCAAGAAATATGTTTTCCTTTCCGAGAGATTTGTCCATCTTACAGCGGAGAGCGGATGGTACCCCCGGGCGGGGATCCCCCTCAGTCACCGCTTTCCCGGTGCTGTGGCCCATGACTTCTCTCTTTACACTCTCAGTGTCCAACTGCCCGAGGGCCGCGCCGCCGTGTCCCAGGGCCTGCCGGAGATCACGGAGTCTGAGGGTGAAAATATCTACACCTTCCGCCCCAAAACACCGCTGCCTCAGATCTCCCTGACAGTCGGCTTTTTTGAGGAAAGAACCCTTAAGGTCAAGGAGGTTGAGTACAAGCTTTTTACCCTCCCCGGGCACGATTACTTCACCTCGTATTTCGATGCCATCACCGAGGACCTGCCCAAGTCCATCACCCAGCTGAAGGACGAATTCGAGGTC
>JBGUED010000418.1:0-2817 GCA_041821525.1 Candidatus Aminicenantaceae bacterium
GTCATCCGGGGACTGCGCAAGAGCATACCCTTCTGGAAGATCCTGGGAGACATGGGTGTATTCAGCACCATCCTGCGCATCCCCCTCACCTTCCCTCCGGAAAAATTCAAGGGGCACCTGATCTCAGGCATGTGCGCCCCGGACCTCAAGGGCAGCCAGGGCACTTTTTCGTTCTACACCTCCGAGGCCACAGAAGCCGATGTGGACGAGGGCGGAGTCATCATCCCGGTGGCAGCCACAGGCGACCGCATCGAGACCTACATCTCAGGCCCCCAGAATACGCTCCTCAAGGAAGAGGAGGAGATGCGGCTGCCCATGACCATCCGCCCGGACCCTGACCGTAAGCAGGCCGTAATCGAGGTCTCGGGCCAGAAGATTGAGCTTCCGGAAAAGACCTTCTCTGAATGGATCAAGATCACTTTCCGGCCCGGCCTGGGCATGAAGATCCGGGCCATCTGCAGGTTTTATGTCTCCGAGATCTCGCCCCGGTTCCAGATGTACCTGACCCCCCTGAACATCGACCCGGAAAAGCCGGCCCTGCCCATCTCCCATCCCTTTTACTACTCCGTCTACCTGGCCAAGCTTCTCGGCAGCTTCACTACCCTGGGTGAAGCAGACGATACCTGGGCCCTCAACGAGGGCATCCTGGACGAGGACTCCTTCATCAAGCTGTCCTACGACAATCACCGGGAATCCGAGGCCATGCTCTTCAATGCCATGGACAAAGTCAAGAAGGGGGTCATCGCCACCTGGTTCCAGACCACAGACAGCATCCAGCACATGTTCTTCCGCTACCTGGACCAGGATCATCCGGCCCTGGCCTGCGGAATCCCCACTGCCAAGAGCGCCCAGGTCATCGAGGACCTCTATGTCAACATGGACGAGCTGGTGGGCAAGGTCATGGACCGCATGGGCAAGAAGACAGCTCTGGTGATCATGTCCGATCACGGCTTCAAGCTGTTCTGCCGGGGCTTCAACCTCAATTCCTGGCTCTATCTCAACGGATATCTGGCCCTAAAGGATGGGAAAACACAGAGCGGAGAGTGGTTCCAGGACGTGGACTGGAGCCGTACCAAGGCCTATGGACTGGGGCTGGGAGGCATCTACATCAACCAGGAAGGACGCGAGGCACAGGGCATTGTCAAGCCGGGATCCGAAACAGCGGAGCTCAAGGCGGAGCTCAAAGAAAAACTCACCGGCCTGACCGACGCTAAATCGGGCGACACGGCTATCAGGCGTCTCTACGACAAAGTCGAGCTTCCGGCCGGGCCTTACAAGGACAACTGTCCGGATTTTATCATGGGCTACAATGAGGGCTACCGCGTATCCTGGGATTCCGTGACAGGGAAGGTCAACGACCAAGTCTACGAGGACAACACCAAGGCCTGGAGCGGCGACCACTGCATCGATCCGGAGCTGGTCCCCGGGGTGTTCTTCAGCAACTACTCCATAAACACATCGAACCCCTCCATTGTGGACATCGCTCCCACCGCACTTTCGCTCTTCGGAGCGGATATCCCAGGCCAGATGGACGGCCGCCCGCTCTTCGATACAGCGACCTTCGGATCGGATTCCGAAACGCCCAAGGGTGCAGATGAAGGTGCTGTTACGGGGGAAGCACAAGAATAGCATACAGTGGATCCCAAGAACCTGAGGCAGGTTCGGATCCGTGATATAATAGAAAGATTGATATGGATAATAAAGTGAGTTTGTGAGGTAAATACGATGGCTCCGTTGAATAGACGCGATTTTCTGAAGATGGGGCTGGCGACCGGAGCGGCTGCTGCCCTGGGAGCAGGCCCCGACCTTGCCACAAGAGTGTTGGGGCAGGCTTCCACACAGAAAAAGCTGATCATCCTGGGATTCGACGGCATGGATCCCCACCTGGTGAACGTATGGATGAACCAGGGAGAACTGCCCGCCATGGCGCGGCTGTACCAGAACGGCGGGACCTTCGTCCCCCTTCAGACCGGAAATCCTCCCCAGAGCCCGGTGGCCTGGTCCAACTTCATCACGGGTATGGATCCCGGCGGCCACGGCATATTCGACTTCATGCACCGCGATCCACGTACTTATCTGCCTGAATTCTCCGCATCAGGAATCCAGGGCGCAGCACGCACCCTGAGCCTGGGCAAGTATCAGCTCCCCCTGTCCAGCCCCGAGATGCTCAATCTGCGGAAGGGCCGGGCATTCTGGCAGATCCTGGAAGACCACGGCGTACCGGCCACGATCTTTAAGATCCCCTCCAATTTTCCTCCGGTCCCCTCAAAGCAGAAAACCCTGTCCGGGATGAACACTCCCGACCTCTACGGCAACTATGGGGAATGCAACTATTATACCACGGCACCCACCCAGCTCAGCCAAGACATGGGAGGTGCCAGAGCCCACGAAGTCTATGTCATCGGGAATCAGGTGGAGGCACGCCTGCCCGGCCCCGAGAACAGCTTCCTTAAGGAGAGGGAGGACACCTTCATCGACTTCCGGGTCTACCTCGATCCCGAGCACAAGGTGGCCAAGATCCGGATCCAGGACCACGAATTTATCCTCCGGCAGGGTGAGTGGAGCGATTGGAAACAGATCGGCTTCCCGCTGATTCCAACCCAAAGCATCAGCGGCATCGTGAAGTTCTACATGCAGGAGATAAAGCCGGAGTTCAAGCTCTACGTCTCCCCTATCAACATCGATCCCGGTGACCCAGCCATGCCCATCTCCACACCCGACAGCTACAGCCGGGACCTGGAGAAACAGTTCGGACCCTTCTACACCAAGGGCCTGCCTGCCGACTTCAAGGCTCTGGACAACAACATCTTCGATGAC
>JBGUED010000419.1:0-2797 GCA_041821525.1 Candidatus Aminicenantaceae bacterium
GCAGAGATGCACCTTTTCGACCGCTGGGCTCTGGAAAAGTTTGCTCGGCTGGGACGCAAGGTGCGGAAAGCCTACGAAGAATTCGAATATCACGTGGTGATTCATGCCATCTACAACTTTTTCGCGGTCGAGCTGAGCTCCTATTACCTGGATGTCTTAAAAGACCGTCTCTACTGCTCGGGCAGCAAGTCCGGTCTGAGGAGGTCTGCACAGACGGCCTTCTTCCACATCCTCAGGGACACACTCTCTCTTATGGCACCCATCCTGCCCTTCACCACGGAAGAGGCATGGGAAGCCATGCCGGCATATGACGGCAAATCAGAGTCTGTTCACTTGGAGTTGTTCTCTGATTTCTCGGAAGTGTGGCTGGGAGAAGAGACATATCAGGAATGGGAATCGCTGGGCGGGCTCAGGGAAGCGGTGCTCAAGGAATTGGAAAAGGCTCGGGAGGAAAAACTGATTGGAAACTCCCTGGAAGCCGCGATCACGATCCAGGCCCCGGAGGCGGAGCGGGAGCTGCTGGAGAAATACCGGTCCGAGCTCCCAGTACTTTTCATCGTGTCTGCGGTGGAGCTGGGAGAGGCCGGAGGAGAGGAGATCGAGGTTGGTGTGGATAAAGTCTCTTGGAAGAAATGCCAGCGCTGCTGGAACTATTCCGACTATGTGGGGACCAGCGATGCTCATCCCGACTTCTGCCGCCGCTGTGAAGACGTGGTCAAAGACATAGCCCTATGAAAAAGACATTCCCGTATCTTGCCCTGATCGCCGGCATCGTGCTCCTGGATCAGATAACCAAGATGATGATCCTCAAGAGCATCCCCCGAGGTACCAGCAGGGCCGTGATCCCGGGATTCTTTAACCTGAGCCATGTCCAGAACCGGGGAGCGATTTTCGGATTCTTCTCCAATGCCAGTAGCCCAGTGATCTCTGTGGTGCTGACACTGGCATCCCTGACCGCTCTGGGGCTGGTGCTGTTCTATTTCTTCAAGGTGCCGGCCAAGGACCGGCTGCTGAAGTTCACCCTTGCTCTCATTCTGGGAGGGGCGCTCGGCAACCAGGTCGACCGTGTGACGCGAGGCTTTGTGGTGGATTTTCTGGAGGTCTACGTGAAGTCTTTTCACTGGCCCTCTTTTAATATCGCGGATTCCTGTATCACCATCGGCGCCATTCTGCTGGTGTACATCTTTTTCTTTAGGAAAGGTGAAAAATGTTCCCTGTGCTCCTAAGACTCGGCCCGGTCACTCTCCACACGTATGGATTCATGATGGCGTTGGGGGTTGCCTGCGGTCTCTGGTTTCTGTATGTCCAAGGAAACAAACACGGACTCGAAGCGGGCCGGTTGGTGGACATGGCCTTCTACACCATCCTGATCTCACTGCTCGGTGCTAAGCTCGTGCTGTTTGTCGGGGATTTTTCAAGGTACACGCGCAATCCCGGGGAACTGCTGTCATTGGCCCGTTCCGGCGGCGTGTTTCAGGGAGGGCTGGCGGCAGGCATCGTGTTCGCGCTGTGGTACATGTACCGGCACAAGATGCCGACCTGGAGGACCGCCGATCTGATCGTCCCGGCTCTGGCGTTGGGGCATGGATTTGGGCGCCTGGGATGTTTCAGCGCCGGCTGCTGTTACGGGCGTGCCTGTGAAACGGCCCTGGGCGTGACGTTCCACAATGAGACGGCGCACGGCCTGACCGGGCTTCCACTGGCTTCGTCTCTACATCCGGTCCAGCTGTATGAGGCGCTGCTCAACTTCCTGAACTTCGGGATCCTATTCTACCTTCTCCGCAGAAAGAAATTCGATGGTCAAGTCTTTGCCTTCTACATCATCAACTATTCGCTGATACGCTACTTCACGGAATTCTACCGGGGGGATCACGATCCCGACCGCCTTTATCTCATCCACTCCGCCTCGTCGTACCTCAGCATTTCCTACCCGCAGCTCTTCTGTATCATCGGACTCGTGGTGGGGGTGATGATGTTTTTTATCCTTAAGAAAAGAAAAAGTGCCTAACTTCGCTTTCCTGGTGACCGATAAGGAGGGTGCGGGTCTGAGGATCGATGCCTTCCTGGCCGCAAACCTGAGCGATGTGAGCCGGGCTCGCGTGCAGCGCCTGATCACCCAGGAACAGGTACAGGTGGACGGAGACGTCATCAAGGCCAGCCACAGGCTGGTTGAAGGGGAGAGGGTGACGCTTCACCTGGAACCGGAAACGGAAGAGATGCCCGGGCCTGAAGACATCCAGCTTAAAATCCTCCATGAGGACCGGTTCATCATCGTCGTGGATAAGCCGTCCGGGCTGGTGGTCCATCCTGGTGCCGGGCGGAATAACCATACGCTTGTCAACGGTCTGCTCTTCCGGTTTCCGGAACTCGCCGCCCTGGAGCCGCAGGAGCGGCCGGGCATTGTCCACCGTCTTGACAAGGAAACGTCGGGCGTCATGGTGGTGGCACGTTCGCCCCAGGCACTGAGCGGCCTTCGGGAACAGTTCAAAGAGAGGGAAGTAGACAAACGTTATTTAGCGCTGGTCTGGGCACCGATCCGCCATGCCGAAGGCCGGCTCACCTGGCCGATCGGCCGCCATGCGCGTCACCGGGAACGCATCTCGATCAAAACCAAAAAGCCGCGGGAAGCCGAGACACTTTACAGGGTGTTGCGGGCCTATGAGGATTTCTCCTATCTCGAGATCCATCCCCTGACAGGGAGGACACACCAGATCCGAGTGCACATGGCGGCCGCGGGGCACCCCCTGGTAGGAGACAGGCTATATGGCCGGCGCGGCGGAAAAGGACCGGGCCCGCG
>JBGUED010000420.1:0-2795 GCA_041821525.1 Candidatus Aminicenantaceae bacterium
CGAGAACCTTCCTGATGCAGATCACATCCTGGTGGCCGACATCGGCAGTACCCTCCGGGAACTGCCTGTGGGGAGCGACACATATATCGTCATCGTGACCCGGGGCCACAGGAACGACGGGGAGGCCCTGCGCGCCTGCGTCGCATCCGAGGCCGCCTATTTGGGCATGATCGGAAGCCGCAACAAGGTCGCGCTGATGCGGGATCAGTTTATCCAGCAGGGCTGGGCCACAGCCGAGCAGTGGGACCGGGTGCACACTCCCATCGGGCTCGAGATCCAGTCCCAGACCGTGGAGGAGATCGCTGTCAGCATCGCTGCCCAGCTGGTGCTGGAGCGCAGCCGCGCAACTCACAAGAGCACGAATCCATGATCTGGGCCATCATCCTCGCCGCTGGTGAATCCAAACGGATGGGACGGCCCAAGATGCTGCTCCCCTGGAAAGGTACGACCATCCTGGAGACCGTGGTCCATACGGCACTCGCTTCCTCTGTTGACAGGGTGCTGGTGGTGCTGGGCCCTGAGCAGGAACAGATCTCCCAGCTCTTGTCACCCTTTCCGGTCGAGACTGTCCACAATCCGGATTTCCGTAAGGGCATGTTGTCCTCCGTAAAGGTGGGGTTTGCGGCCCTGCCCGGGGAGGCCAGGGCTGGCATCGTTCTGCTGGGCGATCAGCCCTTCGTGTCTGCGGGCGTCATCGACCGCCTGTGTGCCGCGAGTGCCGGATCTCCCGGGTCCATCATGCTCCCCGTCTATGAGGGCAGGCGCGGCCACCCGGTCCTGATCCCGGCCGCATTCCGCGATGAGATCCCCCTGCTCTCCGATGCGGTGGGGCTGAGGGAGCTCATCCACCGGCATGAAGAGAAGATCCTGGAGATCGAGGTAGAGGAGGAAGACGTCCTGCTGGACATCGACGATCCCGAGGCCTACCATGCCGCGATTAAGGGAAAACGCTGAAGTGCTTCTATAATGCAGCCCTGACCCGCTCGGGTGTCATGGGCAGCCGGAGCACGCGGGCGCCCACTGCATCGTAAACGGCATTGGCGATCACCGCACCCATGGCGATGATGGCGGGCTCTCCCCCGCCTTGGGGAGCCTCCCGGTCCACGAGGATCTCTGTCTCGATATGAGGAAGCCAGGAGAAGCGGGGGATCTCGTAGGTGTCGAAGTTCCGGTCAAGTATATCACCGCCCCTGAACCGAATGTCCTCGGTCAGGGCATAGCCCAGGCCCATGGTGATGCAGCCCTCCATCTGGATGGTCGCCCCTGCCGGATTGATACAGAGTCCCATCTCCTGCACACAGACCACACGTTTGACACGGATCTTCCCGCTGTTTTTGTCCACTTGGACCTCGGCCATGTGGGCCACGTAAGTGCCGGCGTCGATGCCGGTGGCGATGCCCAGCCCGCGCCCGCTGGGGGCGGCTGCCGGCTTCCAGCCGACCTTTTCGGCCAGGGCCTCGAGCACCCTTCGCATTCGCTTGTCCTTGAGGTTTTTGAGCCTGAATTCCAGGGGATCCACTCCGGCAGCAGCAGCCAGGACATCGATGTGCGACTCTCGCGCAAAGGTGTTGGTGTTGTTGGAGGGTGCACGCCAGGCTCCGGTGGCAAAGGGGTGGGAGCCCGGGGGGCCGATCCATCCGGAGCCGAACGCGGTGGTGCGGTGGTGCGGGATGTCGTAGTAGTGCGCAGCACCCCTCTGTCCTGCGAAATAGACAGCGTAGTCCCACAGGGAGATCCGGCCTGAATCCCCGATACCTCCCTTGATCTTTACGATGGCTGCTGGACGGAAAGTGTCATAGAAAAACTCCTCTGCCCGGGTCCAGGCCACCTGGACCGGCCGTCCTGTCAGCTGGGCCAGACGCGCCGCTTCCAGGGCCTGGCGGTTGGCGGTCTTGCCGCCGAATCCACCGCCCACAAAGGGCGGGATGATGCGAATTTTTTCCGGAGGCAGTCCCACGGCCTGGGCGACCTGGTCCTTGAGCGGGAAGGGGGTTTGGGTGGAGGCGTAGACGACGATCCGGTCGCCCTCGGTCTTCGCCAGCGCAGTGTGGGTTTCGATGGGCGCGTGCGCCACGTAGCCGTCCAGATAGGTCTGGGATATGATTGTCCGGGAGGCGGTCTCCCCGGCGGCCAGGTCTCCTCCCTGGGCTGCCACCTCGGCCTCAGGTGCCACATTCAGGAGGTGGTCGAAAATGGAGTCTTCGTCCACCTCGGCCTGAGGTCTTTGGAACTCCGCCGTGATCTTCACCAGGGCGGCTGCCGCCTGTTCCGGGTCCTCGTGCAGAACGGCGATGAGCTCCTCCTCCTCAACCACATGGGTGCCCGGGATCTTCTTGGCGCCCGATGTGTCCACACGGATAAGTTTTGCGCCGTGGGCCGGCGGACGCAGCACACGTGCGTACAGCATCCCGGGCTCCCGCAGGTCTGCGCTGTATTTCGCCTGACCCGTGACTTTGGCCACGGCGTCCCTGCGCAAAACGGGCCGACCCACAATGGTGAAGGCGGCCGCCATCTCCAGGACTGCCTCTTCTTTCAGCCGGCGGGCGATTTTCTGCCCCTTGGCCAGCTGGGCGAAGCTGACGCTGTTCTGCCGGGAAGCGGTGTCGAAGACCAGGCCCGACTCGATCGTCAGCCGAACCTTGGGTACCCCGAGTCTCTCCGCAGCCAGTTCCAGCAGTACGTCCCGGGCCTCGGCCGCAGCCGCCCTGAGGGGCGGCCCGAAAAAGCGGGTAGTCATGGAGCCGAAGGTCCCCATGTCCCAAGGGCAGAGGTCGGTGTCGCCCATGACCATGTCC
>JBGUED010000421.1:0-2793 GCA_041821525.1 Candidatus Aminicenantaceae bacterium
ACTTTGCGCCGCGTCGATTCGCTCCTGTCGCGGAACTCGATCAGGCGGCGCAACACTTCGGGTATCGTACCGCTGGCTTCGCCGGCTTTGACCAGGTTCAGGGCCACAAACATGCCTTCGGTGCCGGCCTTGCAAGCAAACTCGAAGTCTGCGGTATGGCACTCAGGTGTGGCCCCCAGGGCTTCCGCCAGGACAGTGCCGCTCGGCTTGACCGCATAGGGATGGGATTCGGATCCGATGTACACAGCTCCGATCTTGACGGGATCGATATTTGCTCTCTTCAGAGCGTTCTTGGATGCTTCCACGGACATGGTTATCGTGTCCTGATCAGGGGAAGGAACAGATTTTTCCTCCAGCATCAAGCCCTTTTTGTAGCTGGGGGCATCAGCTCCCCACACCTTGGCGATCTCTTCCACTTTGATGCGGTTGCGGGGGATGTACGCGCCATAACCGACGATGCCTTCCATAGGCTACCTCCCTTCAGGTATTTAATTTTTCAGACGATTATACATGACAATCAATTGTACGGAAAATCCATAAAGATGAAAAGGATTATAAAAATTGTCAAAGCCTGGCAGCGAAGCTTCCCCATTCTGGATTGACAGTTGTACTGCGGGAAAACTAGAATGTTGCCAGGACCATGGCATTTTTTGCCCAGGCATGCGAACACACCGCTGCCACGGAACTTTTCCGGGGGGCATCTCGTCTACCCAGGTGTGAAACGTGAACATAGAACAAACCGTCCGCGCCTGTTTGGATGGGCGACTAGGAGCCTGGGAAATGCTGGTTAATGCGTACTCCAAAAAAATCTTCAACCTGGCGTACCAGTTCTCTGGCAACTACGAAGCCGCCGAGGACCTGACCCAGGAGATCTTCCTCAAGCTCTACGGCTCGCTCCCCAAGTTCGATTTCAGCCGGAACTTCACGGCGTGGCTGCTCACTCTCTCCAAGAACTACCTCATCGACCAGTACCGAAAGACCAAATACGAGAAAACCTCGCGGGACGATTTCGACGAACATGTGCTCTCATCCGATGCGCAGGACGGGCCCGAGGCGGAGGTCATGGAAAACGAGAACCGGAGGATGGTCTGGGAGGGTTTCGAACACCTCTCACCAGAGATCCGGATGGCCGTGATTCTGCGGGATATCCAGGGGAAGTCCTATGACGAGATCGCCGAGATCATGTCCTTGCCCCTGGGAACGGTCAAGTCCCGTGTCAATCGGGGCAGGCTGCAACTGGCCAGAGTCCTGAAAGACTACAAGGAGAGAAACCATGGAATGTGATCGCATGGAAGAACTGATATCTCCTTACCTGGACAGAGACCTGAGCACTGCCGAGCGGCAGGCCATGGAAGTCCATCTTCAGGACTGCGCTGCATGTCGGGAACTGCTGGGGCTTCTCCGCGAGGTCAACGCTTCTCTGCAGACTTTCCCCGAGCTCGAGGTCAATCCGGACCTGCACGAGCGCCTGCTGGCCATCCCCGAAAGGAAGAGCCGATTCCGCTTCGGCTTCGATTTCCTGGTCCGCCCCGCACTGCAGCCCGTGCTGGCCGCGGCCACTGTGCTGCTGACAGTAATCTCGTTCTACGCCTTCAGCCCTCAGCACAGCGCCATCAACAAGTCTATCGAACGACAGTTCCACCTGGGATACAAAAAGATGGGGCAGCTCTACACTCGGGCGGAGTCCTTCACCAGCTCGCTGGCAGGCTATAAGGACAACCTGGTGGTCGCAATCCAGAACAAGAATCCTCTGCAAAGAGAGGAAGAATAGACCCATAAAATAGATACGGAGGTACACACTATGGAAGAAAAAGTTATTGTGAAACGCCCCCCCAAGTCACCGGGATTAGCAGGCGTACTCGCCTTCTTTTTCCCGGGCACGGGAGCTCTCTACAACGGCCAGGTCGGCCGTTTTTTCCTGTATGTTTTCACCCTCGCCAGCCTGATCACCATGCTGGCTCGCGACATCGGCCTGGACGTGTTCATAGCCCTCATGCTGGCGGCTTTTTACTTTTTCCAGATCTATGACGCTGTACACAGCGCCGGGCTCATCAACCTGCGGGCACTCAATCAGGAACCCGGCGAATATGCCGACGAGCTGGAGGAGATCCCCGCTGCCGTAAAGGCCGGTTCGGTCTTCTGGGGGGTCGTTCTCATCTCCCTCGGAATCGTACTTCTGCTGGCGAACTTCGAGCTGATTAAATACGCCACCCTGTGGGATCTCCTGCCCGTGGCCGTAGTCATCATCGGCGTGAAACTGATCATCGACTATGTCCGAGGCGGCAAGGACCAGGAAGGAGAAGAATGATGGCTACCGCAAGGAACAGGAACGCACTGGCATGGGGGATCATCCTGATCCTCATCGGATCGATCTTCATCACGGACAGTCTGAACATCAACATCCTTGATTTTGCATCCCGGCTCTGGCCCCTGATCCTCATCTTCTGGGGTGCCTGGAAGCTGTATTTCGGCCTCAAGGATCAGAAAAATGCACAGGAGGCAGGCACCACGCAGGATCAACCATGAAACTCAGAGAGGTCTTTCTCCTGATCCTGATCATCGCCGTGGGTGTGGTCTTCACGCACATCCACACAGGCAAGTGGGATTTTGACTGGGAAGAGGGTTATTTCTTCAACACTGAAGAATTCACTTACACGGAAACCGAGATCATCGCCCCCCCCTTCCCGGCCGAAATTCAGGTGATCAACCGGGATGGCAGCATCGAAGTCCAGGGGACGGCGGAAGACAGCATCCGGATCCGGCTGGACAGACGCATCCGCCGACGCAGGGAGG
>JBGUED010000422.1:0-2784 GCA_041821525.1 Candidatus Aminicenantaceae bacterium
CGCCTGGGCAGTGCGGGCATTGCCGAGCAGGTCCAGCACCCGCAGGCAGAGCTGTTCCTGTGCGACGAGGTCGGCCCTGGTCACTCCGTCGGCAGCCACACGGGGATCCATCAGGATGTCGAACTGCACCATCCGGCTCCAGTCTCCCACCGCCAGCCTTACCTGATACGCGCCCGGAACCACGAGTGGGCCCCGACGCCGGGAGGGACGGCCGCCGGCCCCGGTATCCGGAGACGCATAAAAATGCCGCATGTCCCAGTGAAGGCGATGCATGCCGGCATTGGCGTTCAGCCGAGCGGTCGTTAAGCCGCTGGAAAAAGTCCGGATGACCTCCCCCGAAGCATCCATAATCTCCAGGGTCGCCTCACTGGAGGGCTTTTCCGCAAAGTAGTAATCGATCATCACGCTGGGAGCAGGATATTCAGGGTCTGCAGGCGAGCGCATACCGCCCCTGAAGCGCATCCGATAGGCATCGCGCGGGACAAAAAAGAAGGTGGAAGAATCGGCCGTCTCTGCAGTCATCTGATGCAAGGGCCGGATGTTGTCCAGGATCCAGAAGGAACGGCCCATGGTGGAGAGCACCAGGTCCTGGCGATAGACCTGGATGTCGGTCACCGGTGTGACGGGCAGGTTGAGCTGGAAAGGCTGCCAGCGTTCGCCGTCATCGAACGAGATGAACATGCCGAACTCGGTGCCGGCGTAGAGGAGGCCCTCGCGGTCCGGGTCCTCCCGGATGACACGCGCAGGCGTGTCAGCGGGGATGCCATTCCCGCCCGTGGTCAGGCGCTTCCAGCTTTTTCCATAGTCTTCTGTCCGAAAGATGTAAGGCTCCCAGTCCCCGAGCAGGTAGCGATAGACGGCAAAATACGCCTTCTCAGGGCGGTGGGGCGAAGGTTCGACGGTCTGGACCCGGCCTCCCGGAGGGAGCTCGGCAGGCGTCACCTTGGCCCAGGTCTTCCCCCCGTCCCGGGTAACATGGACGGGCCCGTCGTTGGCGCCCACCCAGATGAGCCCCTTTTCCAGGGGGGATTCCTGCACGGCATAGATGGTGCTGTAGAACTCTTCCCCCGTGATGTCCCGGGTGATAGGCGATCCGGAGATGACCTGTTTGTCCGGTTCAAAGGCCGTGAGATCGGGCGAGATGGTCTCCCAGGTCACGCCCTCGTCCGTCGTCTTGTGAAGATACTGGGAGGCATGGTAGACCACGTCGGGATCGTGCGGGGAGACATGGATAGGCGAGACACGCTGGAAGCGGTATTTGAGATCCTTGGGATTGTGGCCGTACATGTTGGCGGCGCCCACGTAGTACTGCTTCTCCTGTCCGGTCAGCTTGTTGTAGCGTCCGAAGCGGCCCTTGCAGTTGGCATAGACTATGTTGTGGTTCCCCGGCTTGGGGACAGCGGGACCGGTCTCGCAGCCCCCTATGGCCTGCCAGAATCCGGTAGGCCCGACGACCGGGGAATAGGGAGGCAGGCTGGGCACCATGATGGTGGAGCTGTCCTGCTGCCCGGCATAGATCCAGTAAGGAAACTGGTCGTCCACAGCCACCTGATAGAGCTCGGCTGTGGGCTGGTTGTGCTGGGTCGACCAGGTCTTTCCCCCATCCCGGGTAATGTTGGCGCCGCCGTCATTGGACTGGATGAAGAGATCCGGGTCGCTGGGATTGATCCACATGTCGTGGTTGTCGCCGTGTGGTGTGGAGCGCCTCTGCCAGGCTTTACCGGCATCACCTGACCTATAGAACCGGGTGGTGTTGACATACAGCACATCTGCGTTGCCGGGATCCGCATCCAGGTTGAGGTAATAGAATGGCCGGTCGAGCAGCCGGGCGTTGTCCGTGATCTGACTGAAGCTTTCCCCCCGGTCGTCGGAACGGTAGAGCCCGCCGTCCGGAGGTGGAGCCTCCATGAGCACGTACACGCGGTCCGGAGCGGCCGCTGAAACGGCCAGGTCTCCCTTTCCCCGTAGGCCCTGCGGCAGGCCGTCTTGAAGCTGCGTCCAAGTCTGGCCTCCGTCCCGGGAGCGGTAGACACCGCCCTCCCGGCCGCCGCTGATAATGGTCCAGGGCTTGCGTTCCGCCCGCCACAGGCAGGCGTAAATGGTCTGGGGGTCGTCCGGTGCGAACTCCAGGTCCACGGCGCCACAGGTTTCGGACACATACAGAACCTTGTCCCAGGACTCTCCGCCGTCCAGCGTCCGGTAGACACCCCGGTCCGGTCCCGGGCCAAAGGCATGCCCCATCGCCGCCACAAATACGATGTCCGGGTTCTCGGGATGGATCTCGACCGCCCCGATCTGTCCCACGGAGCGGAGGCCTACGAACGACCATGTTTTACCGGAGTTGGTTGATTTGTACACACCTCGGCCGGTGATCACGTTGCTGCGGATCCCATCGGATCCTGTGCCCACATAGACTATTTCAGGTTCGGAAAGCGCAACCCGTATGGCTCCGATGGAGCCGGTAGCGAAGTACCCATCCGAGACATTGCGCCAGGCCTGACCGTAATCGGTGGTTTTCCAGACCCCTCCGCCCACGGTGCCCATGTAAAACGTTGAGGGCTGTGAAGGGATCCCGGTCACGGTGGTCACGCGCCCTCCCCGAGAGGGACCGATGCTGCGGTATTTGAGGCCCTTGAACAGAGCGGGATCGTACTCGGCCGCTGTTCCCTCACCTTGGTCGACTGCCTGGAGCTCCCCCCAGAGGCCTCCCAATAGAATAACGCAGAGACATAAAATACCGAATCGATGGACTCCCCAGGATCTGCGCATGGTCTCTCCTTATAT
>JBGUED010000423.1:0-2768 GCA_041821525.1 Candidatus Aminicenantaceae bacterium
CACAAGATCCGCAAGCACCTGATGCACGTCCACATGCGCGACATCGACGGCCTGATGCGGCGGTTCGTCCACGTCGGCCAAGGGGTGATGGATTTCGAGGCGATCGCCGAGGCGCTGAAGGCACACGGCATCATCACACGCAAGTGGCCCTTCCTCCTGGGCTACCGCCTGTTTTTTTCCGGACAGAGCCTGAAGGCCGGCGAATACCGCCTGGAAACGCCCCTCTCCCCCAAGCAGGTGGTCCAAGCCTTGATCCAGGGACAGGTCCAGTTGTACCCGATAACCATTCCGGAAGGACTGACGCGGCGCGAGACGGCCCGGCACCTGAGCCAGGCATACAGCTTGGATGCGGAGGCGTTTCTGGCGGCCAGCGCCGATCCCGCCCCAGCGCAGGTTTGGGATCCGGAGGCTATCGATCTGGAGGGTTACCTGCTCCCCGAGACCTACCATTTCCCCAAAGAGACCACCCCGGCCGAGATCGTCGAAGCCATGGTGGCCCAATTCCGGGACCTGTTCTCAGATTCCTGGGAAGAGAGGGCGGCGGAACTCGGCCTGAGCGTCAGGGATGTGGTGATCCTGGCCTCCCTGGTGGAAAAGGAGACCTCGCGGACCGAGGAGCGGAGCCTGGTGTCCGCCGTGTTTCACAACCGCCTCCGCATCAGCATGAAGCTGGGCTGTGATCCCACCATCGTGTACGCGCTCAAGAACACGGACAGCTACACGGGCCGGTTGCGCTACCAGGACCTGAAGCTGGACTCCCCCTACAACACCTATCTGTATCCCGGCCTCCCCCCCGGCCCAATCGCCAATCCCGGGAGGGCCTCCCTGGAAGCCGCCCTCTATCCTGACGACGTGGACTACCTGTACTTTGTCTCGCGCAACGACGGAAGCCACCAGTTCAGCCAGACCTACCGGGAACATCTCAACGCCGTGAACAAGTACCAGCGCCGCCGTTCACCCTGAGGCAAGCTTTTTGTGACGGAGGTCCGGGCCCATGGGGAAAAAAACCTGTGCCGAGCATCCTGTTGGGGCGCATTCTTTGGTGGCTCAGTTTGAACATCCCGGAACTTACAGTAAATAAACGTGTTAATCCAGATTCGCGTTCGCATCTGGTTCTCAATTCATACTGGAAAAAAGCACCTGTTTCTGCTATCATAAGGCTTTATTATCCAAGAGAGACCCGGATGGTTGATCTCAAGGAGGAAACATGAAAAACAAGAACCTCATCATCCCAGTTGTTCTACTCGGCCTGGTCGCCTTCCTGACCATGGCGCCCGCCCTGACCGCCCAGGAAGAGCAGCAAGCCGTACAGGAACAGAAGGTCGTCATTCCTGACCAGGTCCGGACCGTCCTTCAGCAGGGAGCACAGACACGCCAGCCGCGCCTGGACATCCCCTTCTCCATCCTGGACAAGAACCTGTACCTGCCTGCCCAAGCGAACCTGCACCGCGTGGTCTTCTTCAAGGTCAAAAACGCAGACCTTGGCTTTGTCGAACCGGTACAGCCGGCCGCCAAGAAAGAGGAAGCTCAGGAGGTCACCTCCTTCGAGTCCAAGCCCAATCTGTTGCAATCGCGCAACTATGTGTTTCTGCACTACCAGCAGTTGGATGGCAACTTCGCCAAAGAAGTCTATATCCCGCTGTCTATCCAGGTCGACGGCAGCAGTTATGACGCCGAGAAAGAGGAAATCTACACTACCGGCTATCCTCTGCCTCCCGGCAACTATCTCCTGTCCATGGCCATCGCCTCTCCGGACCTCCAGAAGATCGGGACGCAGTACTATGAGTTCACCCTGCCCGATCCCATGGGCTACACAGAAGAGCTCGGCATTACCCCGGTCTTTTTCATCAAGAAGCTCGACCGAATGTCGGCTCCCGAAACCCGCTCCGAGATCCACAGGGGAATCTTCGTCTATTCGGTACTCCAGGTCGAGACCAACCTCGATCACGTGTTCACTGCGGGAGACAACCTGGATGTGTTCTTTTTCGTTTTCGGGGCCCAGGCCAACCAGCAGGGCCGCAATGACATCGAGGTCACCTACGAGGTGGTCCAGAGCGAAGAGAAGATCATCCGCTACGCCGTCACCAACTATGACATGGCCCTGGTCAGCCAGCCGCTGCCCCTTAAGAAAACGGTTCTGATCAAGACCACAAAAGAGGGACAGACCACCGAGAGGCAGGAGCAGAGGGATCTGGAACCCGGAAACTATGCCCTGTCGATCTCGATCAATGACAAGCTCTCGGGCAAGACCCTGAATCAGCTCGTCAATTTCGAAGTCAAGTAAGTCAATATTCCGGGCCCCTCTCCGGAGGGGTCCGATACCCCTCCCCTACTTCTTTTCGATCTCCGCGATCATGGCCTTGACCTCTTCCTGCGTCGGATTGAGCTTCAGGGAGGCGTTGAGGGCATCGAGGGCCATCTGGTCTTCTCCCAGACTGCGATAACAGATACCCAGAGAGTTGAGCAGCCCGGTATCGCTGTTATAGATCTTGTTCCCCTCCAGGAGTTGATCGATCGCCTCCTGGAACTGCCCCTTGCCCATGAGGGAACGTCCCTTGACGAGGAAGTACTGGAACCGCATCTCTGGGTCATCCTGGAGCCGCTCTATGAGCTCGATACTCCGGTCAAACTGCTCGATCTTGAACAGGAAATTGGCGTAATCCACAAGCCCCGGCTTGTATTCCGGGTTGGCCTCATGGGCTCTCTTATAGATCTCCTCTGCCTGGATCCAGTCCTGGACCTCCTCTGCCTGCCGGGCCAGCGAGAAG
>JBGUED010000424.1:0-2765 GCA_041821525.1 Candidatus Aminicenantaceae bacterium
GAGGAGCGCGCCGGCGAGGAGCGGCGCGGCGACCAGCGCCAAGTTCTTCAGCGGATCCAGCACAGGCCGCGACCGCCGCAGCGTGCCGGCTGCCCTTCCCTCGGACACCACGAGCCGGCCGGCTTCCCAGTCCCGCCGCAGGCGTCTCAGGTCGGCCAGGAGGTCGGAGGCGCTCTGGTACCGGAGGCCGCTGTCCTTTTCCAGACATCGGTTCACAACCTGCTCCCACTCGAGGGGAATGCCACTGCGCATGCCGGTAACCGGGGGCGGGGAAACAGTCAGGATGCTGTGGATGAGTGCCTGGTCGTATTCCCCACGGAAGGGCATGATACCGGTAGTGATCTCGAACAGGACCACACCCAGCGACCAGATATCCGTTCCGTAATCGACCGGCTGGCCGCTCAACTGTTCCGGCGACATGTAGGCGGTCGTGCCCACGGTTGTTCCCTCCCGCGTGATCACCGTGGAACCGGTGGGTTTGGCAAGCCCAAAATCGGTGATTTTGACCTCTTTCTTCGCCGAGACCATGATGTTGGAAGCCTTGATGTCTCGGTGCATGATCCCTCGGTCGTGGGCGTGTTTCAGTCCCTCGGCGACCTGGACGGCGTAGTCGATGACATCGTCAAACGGGAGAGGCCTGATCTCGATGGAGTTTTTGAGCGTCTGCCCCTCGACATACTCCATGGCAATGAAATGGACACCCTCGGCCTCGTCGATTTCGTACACTGTGCAGATGTTGGGATGGTTCAGGGCCGCCGCCGACCGGGCCTCGCGCTCGAACCGACTCTGGTCATCCGGGCGGATCAGGATATGCGGGAGCAGAGTCTTGATGGCCACCGTGCGCTTGAGGCGCGAATCCTGGGCCTTGAAGACCACCCCCATGCCGCCGCGCCCCAGCTCGGCCAGGATCTCATATTTTTCGGCAAAGATTGTGCCGGGTTTGATGTCAGGCAGCCGCGTTGTGATCGTGCGTGTGTGGGGCGTCCCCCCAGACCTGCTGTCCGATTCGACCGCAGATCCGCAGTTGCCGCAGAAACGCGAAGAATCAGGATTGTCCTGAAAACAGACCGGGCACTTCATAGTGGACTCAACCGAACAATGACTATAAGATAGTCCATCCCTCCCCCCGAGTCAATCTCATTGCACATTTCCATTTCGGGGACCGGGGACCATTTCGGGGACGGACCGTGAAATCTTATTGATATTCCATCATTTGCGACCTTATTTGCTTGATAATATGGCTTAAAATGAGCATTTTTACCTCCAAAACCGTCACTTATAGTGCCAAAAGTAATTAGTAATTAAAATAACAAGGGAGCAAAGCCGTGCCCAGAGCAAACAGACATATGATTCCTGGCCTGATCTATCACATCACCAACCGATGCCATAAACGAGAGTATCTCCTCCGATTCGTGCGCGACAAAAAAAGATGGCTGCACTGGTTATTCAGGGCAAAGCTATGCTATGGATTGACAATCCTCGGCTACACCATCATGTCGAACCACATTCATCTGCTGGTCATCGCGGAAGGCAGGCGCAACGTCGTTGCGGATTCCCTAGCGCTTGCCGAAGGCAGAGTCGGCCAGGAATTCAACCAGAGAAAATCTCGTGACGGGGCTTTCTGGGGAGACAGATACCAAGCCACTGCAGTGGAATCAGGAGGACACCTACTCAATTGTCTCATCTATATCGATCTGAACTCGGTTAGAGCGGGAATCGTGGATCACCCATGCAACTGGCGCTACTGCGGCTACCACGAAATCCTGAAGCAGAAGCAGCGAAATACACTGATCAACATGAAACGACTGTTAGAGCAGATCGAAATGAAATCCAGGGAAGAGTTCTGGAGCTTCTACTCTGATCTTATCGACAGGAAGATCGCGCACGAAACCCTCAAGAGAGAGAGCAAATGGACCGAGGCCATCGCAGTGGGAAGCGAGGGATTTGTGGAGGGAGTTCAAACACGATTGGGACTGAATTCTAACCGGATAAAGATTATCGAAACTGAGCAGGGATTTATCCTCAGAGAGATTCAAAAGCCTTATTTACGCACTTTTACCCCAAAAAGTGCGTGAATAAGGTAAAATAATGCTAATAATTAGACAGTAACTTTATTGTTTTCAGAAACATTTCATGGTCCGTCCCCAATTAGAAAAGGGGAAACGGGACCGGGGAGTAGTAGATGGGGCGGCCCATATAGACGCCGCCGTATGGCCCGCCGTACGGACCACCCCAGCCTCCGGGATAGGCCACGCCCACGCCCACCGTTACATGCATCGAGTTGGGATCGCCGCAGCCAGCAGACAGGAACATCATCGCCACTACTCCGATCAGGACCAGGATATAAGGTATCTTTTTCATTGGATCGCGTCCTTTATTCGCCTTCGATATTCGTTACACACTCTATTCATTCATAGGGCCATTTCTGGATCGCCAGAACCCCGCCCGTAGGATCCGCAATGATAGCGGCACTCCCGTTGCGCACCTCGGGATCGGGAGCCAGCAGCACCCTGCCACCCAGCGCCTCCACCTTTGCAACGATGGCCGCCGGATCCTCCACGCGGATGTACGGCAGCCAGTTGGGCGTCACATCTTTCCACTGATCGGGGATCGCCAGCATCCCGGCCCGCGGTTTGTTCAGGGTCTCAAACACATAATAGGGAACGCGGACACCGGTATCCATATCATCGACTTCGTACCCGGCCAGCCCGCTGTAAAAACCGGCGGCGCCGTTCACATCCGATGTGAAGAGCTCGGTCCAGAGC
>JBGUED010000425.1:0-2761 GCA_041821525.1 Candidatus Aminicenantaceae bacterium
CACCCCGATCACCCGACCCAGAATCCGCAGCTGCGAGACCTCGATGGGCTCAAACTCCGGGTTCTCTGGCATGAGGGCGATCCGCCCCCTCTCGAGTTTCAATCTCTTCAAGGTGACGGACCCGTCCTCCAGGAAAGCAATCACCATCTCGCCGGAACTGGCGGTGTTGGTGCGTTCCACCAGCACGCGGTCGCCGTCATCGATATAGGCGTCCACCATGCTCTTTCCCTCGACCTGCACGCAGAAGACATTGCCCTTTTTGCGGCCCAGCATCCAGTCCGGCACCTCCACGGCCTCGTGGGAAAGGTCGATCGCCTCCTGCGGATGGCCCGCCGGGACAAACCCCAGCAGCGGCACCTTGACGTGCGATTCCACGGCAGCGGGAAAGCCGGTAGGGTTCAACTCTCCGGCCTCCCTTCGGACATATCCCTTCTTTTCCAGGCTCCGGACATGTTTGAAAACAGCCGAAGGATTGGTGATGTGCAGGATCTCTCCCAGCTGCCGGATGGTGGGGGAATATCCTCGCTCCAGGATGAAGCCCTTGATGGCCTGCAGGACCTTTTCCTGTCTTTCCGTCAACTCAATGCGTGTTTTGTTTACCATTTTGTTCACCTTTTATACAATAAGACCCACCCCGGAGTTTGTCAAGTGTTTTTTTCGTGTTTTTTTGCTATAGTAATCCACCTAGGAGAACAGAATGACCGAGAGGATCGCCCTGGTCACCGGCAGCAGCCGCGGGTTGGGCCGGGACATCACCGAGACCCTGGCGGAAACGGCTTCTGGTGTGGCCGTACATTACCATCAGGACAGAGACGCCGCAGGGGAAACAGTCCGGAATATCGAGAAAAAGGGCACACCGGCCGTGGCCCTAGCCGCCGACCTGACGTTTGAAGACGAGGCGGCCCGCCTGGTCCGGGAGACGGAAGACCGTTTCGGCCGCCTCGACATCCTGGTCAACAACTACGGCCCCATCCTGGAGAAGGAGTGGACCATGCTCACCAGGGCCGACTGGGACCGCATCCTGCAGACGAACCTCTTCAGCGCCTGGTCCTGCATGCAGGCCGCCCTGCCCGGCATGCGCCGGCGGGAATGGGGGCGCATTATCAACATCGGGTACAGCCGGGTCGAGCAGCTGACCGCGTTCCAGAAGATCCTGCCCTATGCCGTGGCCAAGACCGGCCTCCTGATGCTGACCCGGTCGGCGGCGGTCTCGGAGGCGGGCGCCAACATCACCGTAAACATGGTCTCGCCCGGGCTCCTGGAAGGCGGTGTGCGGCCCAAGGATCCGGACATCCCGGCCGGTCGGCTGGGGCAGTTCGACGACGTGGCGCATGCGGTGCGCTACCTCGCATCACCGGAGGCTGGCTACGTCACCGGCATCAACCTGGTGGTGGCCGGCGGATGGAAACTGTGACATTGACTTTGACAGGCTCAAACTATATAAAGATACGTCATGACCCATAACCGTCCTAAAATCCTCGTGACCGGGGCCGGCGGACAGATCGGCTCCGCCCTTACTCCCATGCTCCGCACTCGGTTCGGCGCCGGCGACGTGATCGCCTCAGACATTCGGGACGATATCAGCGCTGCCCTGCGTGATTCCGGCCCCTACCTGAAGCTGGATGTCACTCAACCGGACGATATCCGCCGCTCCCTGGAGGAACACCGGATCGACATCATCTATCACATGTCGGCCATCCTCTCGGCCACGGGCGAAAGCCAGCCGCAGCTGGCCTGGACCGTGAATATGAACGGCACGTTCAACATCCTGGAGGCCGCGCGGAAAGCCGGCGTGCGCCGTGTCTTCGTTCCCAGCTCCATAGCCGCCTTCGGGCCCGAGACACCCCGGGAAGACACGCCCCAGGAAACGGTTCTCCGGCCCAAGACCATGTATGGGATTACGAAGGTGGCCGGGGAGTTGCTGTGCGATTATTATGTGCTGCGGTACGGCCTGGACGTGCGCGGCTGCCGCTATCCCGGGATCATCAGCCACGAGACGCTGCCCGGCGGGGGCACCACGGACTACGCCGTGGAGATCTTCTACGCGGCCGTCAAATATCAGAAATTCACCTGCTTCCTCAAGCCGGACACCATGCTCCCCATGATGTACATGCCCGACTGCCTCAAGGCAACCTGTGAGCTGATGGAAGTGAACTTCGACCGGCTCAAGCACCACTCAGATTTCAACATCAGCAGCATGAGCTTCACCCCTGAGAAGCTGGCCGCCGAGATCCGCACACACATTCCTGAATTCATGATCGAATACCAGCCGGATTACCGCCAGCAGATCGCCGAGTCCTGGCCCCGCAGCATCGACGACTCCAGCGCGCGGGAAGAATGGGATTGGAAGCCCGATTTTAACTTGGCCACAATGACCGCGGACATGCTGCGTGTCCTCGGCGAACGCCACGCCCGCGGCGCCCTCGGCTACTGACCTACATCCCGTACTGGGCGATGATCTCCTGCTTGGTTTTGCCCAGGATGTCGTACTTCTTCCCTACCTTGATGAAGGCCTCCAGGGCCTTTTCCAGGTGGTGCTGATCGTGGCCGGCCGAGATCTGGGTCCGGATGCGGGCCTGGCCCTGCGGGACGACCGGGAAGAAGAAGCCGATAGCGTAGATCCCCTCTGTGTAGAGGTCGCGGGAAATATCCTGCGAGAGCTTGGCATATTGTCGATGAGCCAGGAATTAAGGTTGATCAGTATTGAAGAATATATTCGCCATGCCGAGCGCCAAATCGATCAGATCCGCCGAAGAGTTGT
>JBGUED010000426.1:0-2750 GCA_041821525.1 Candidatus Aminicenantaceae bacterium
ATGTTTTTACAAATTAAAAAGATATTAGCATGAACGATAAAAAAAAGGGCCTCACACGCAATGAGGAGATCATCTTGCTCTCGATCCTCAAATTGAAGAAGGATGCCTACCTGGTAGCACTCGTTGACCACATCTCCCGTATTATGGGAAGAAGGGCTTCGATTGCGACCATCTATTTTCCTCTGAGCCGTTTAGAAGAACAGGGTGTGATCGTCTCTAAATTCGGCGAGGCAACCGCAGTCAGGGGGGGGCGCAGGAAGAAAATCTATTCGATCACCAAACTGGGTTTTGAGCTGCTGGAAGAACACAAACGGGTCTCGGATCTGTTGTGGCAGGAGTCTGACCATGATCAATAGTTATCTGAAGATCGCCTTCAGAAACATGAAAAGGTATAAGGTTTATTCCTTTATCAACATCACGGGCTTGGCCATCGGCATGGCCTGGCCCCTGGACTATGTCCTCATGCGGCAGTGGCTGCAGAATTTTGCCTACCGTGTCAGCATCCAGCCCTGGATCTTTCTCTCTTCTGCAGCGGCAGCCCTGTTTATCGCTTTGCTGACCATCAGCTTCCATGTACTGAAGGCGGCTTTGGCCGATCCGGTGGATTCTCTGCGGTACGAGTGAAGTAGTTTCCGGTATCTGGATCCACACAGCCTGCACGAAAATTGACCCTCTTCTTTCCCGTGTGTTAGAGTGAGGGCATAATCTGGGAGAATGAAGAGTGCGATCACGCTGGATCAAGAGATTGTACAGAGGTGTTTTCATCGTTGTATCGGTGCTCATCCTCCTCTCCGTTATCCTTCTAATCCTGTTTCACTTCAACAAAGATCGCATCGAAACGGAACTCCTCCGTATCGCCCATGAGCTGCAGCCGGGAGAGATTATCCTGGGAGACATGGACCTCTCCCTGTTCGCCCAGTTCCCCAAGGTGTCCCTGAGACTGAGTGACGTCGAGTACTACGAGAGGCCGTCTCACGAGCGGACGTCGGAAGACAAGCCTGTGCTGAAGGCCCGTCACATCTATGTCTCCATGGACGTGATAAAGCTGATACGGGGAGTGATCGAGGTCACGAAGGTCACACTGGAACAGGGAGAGGCCGATCTCATTGTACACCGGGATGGAAAACTTAACCTCCTGAATGCGCTCGTCCAACCCGGAAAAGCGAGTGCTGGCTCGGGACCACGGGAAATGCTCATCAGCGACATCGAGATTAAGGATGTGGTCCTGCATTTCCGCGACATGAAAACATCTCTAGAAGCCCAGGTCCTGCTGAAGAGTGTGTCCTCTGATATCGTACGCTATGAGGACATGAACGATGTTCGTCTGGATACGGAACTCGAGATCATATACATTACGGCACAGGACCGAAAAAGGATCCGGAATCGAAGCTTGGGCATAGATCTTGTTTTTCGCTTAAACACTAAGACCCAGGTAGGTGAGATCCTCAAAGGAGAATTGGACTCGGCTGGAGTCAAATTCAGGATTGCGGGCGGATTCGACCTAAAACAAAAAGGCTTCCTTGACCTGGATTTTGATGCCTCCGACCAGGATATGACTCTGCTCTCCCTCCTGATCGAGGAAGATGTCCTCAAATACAACCGAGATCTCCCTTCCAGAGGTGATCTCTTCCTGAATGGCAGCATAAAAGGAGAAATCCTCGGAACTTTACCCCTTTTCGAGCTGTACTTCGGTGCAGAGAACATCCATCTGGGAGTCCCCGGCAGCAGCGCTGCCATAGAAGATTTTGGTTTTTCCGGTTATTTGAGCACAGGGCAGCAACCCGATCTTTCCCAGGCAAGGCTCGAGGTTTCCGAAGTGAAGGCCAAGATGCCCGGCGGATCCCTGAACGGTGCGCTCAGTGTCCAAAATCTGAAAAAACCCCGAGTGGCCATGCAGTGGGAATCCCGAACGGACCTGGCCTATATGGATGAGATCTTTAAATTGGGCAGCCTGGAAGGCCTTGGCGGCATCGTATCACTCACCGCAAAGCTCGATGGTGAGATCGACCAAATCGATTCCAGTTCTCTTATGGGATTAGGGGATGCTCGTGTGACTTTGTCCGATGTGTTCATCAGGGAAAGAAGCTGGGAACGTCCTATCGAAAAACTGAACGGGGTCATCGAATACTCAGGACGAGAGGGCCTGAGTATGAAGGACATATCCCTACAACTTGGTCCCAGTGATGTCATCATCAATGGCGATATCCAAAAACTGATTGTGGCCCTCTTCGATCGCGAGGCGGATATCACGGTTCAACTGCGATTGGATTCAAAAGGAATGCGGATCGGTGACGCCTTTTTTTTCCGCGAACTCTCTCCATCCCTTGCCAACCTGAACCTCCAGAACATGTCCCTGGAATGTTCCCTGCGCACTCCCGCTTCTGTTTTTTCCGGCTTCAACAGCGTCCCCCCAGGGGATATACAGCTCCATCACTTCCAGGCTGAGCTCGAGGATTATCTCACCATCCAGAAATTGAGCGGCAGTGGAAAGCTGGTGGATGGGGACAACGGGGCTCTTGTCCTCGGGGAAGACCTCAAAATGGAGTTGCCGTTTGGGACGATCAACCTGGAGGGAGAGCTCGGCTTCCCCCGATCCCTGCCTGTTACACTCGATGCGGATTTAAAGATAGAGGATTTCCGTCTGAAACGCTTTGAATCCGATCCTGTATCCAGCGAGGCCGAAGTGGAAGATGCCATGCCCCCTGATCCCCGGGCTGGACTGCTGAATGCCTCTCTGAAACTGGCTGCGG
>JBGUED010000427.1:0-2745 GCA_041821525.1 Candidatus Aminicenantaceae bacterium
GGCGGCCGCCGGAATTCTGACTCTAGGAGCAGCCCTGATCCTGCCTTCTCTCTACTATGGTTGGAAGGGAAATCTCACTGTTCATAGGGAGTGGCTTACTACCCTCTCCCAGTCTACTCCTCATCTCCTTGGCACTCAGGACAACGTTTCCCTGTTTGCATTTTTTCTGAAATGGACCGGCAGCCGGAACCTGGCCCTTCCCCTGGCCGGAGCAGCCATAGCGGCCCTGGCACTGCTTGTATTCTGGATGATCCTCAGAGGCCGGCAGGCCGAGAACACCATATACCTGGAGGGAGCGGTCCTGCTGACCTGCATCCCGTTGGTGTCTCCCCTGGGTTGGGACTACACGCTAATCATGTCCTTGCCCCTGCTGATGCTGCTCCTCTGGCACTTCCGGGATCTTTCCCGGTGGGGACGGATCGTCCTGGTTCTCGACCTGCTGGTCGTTTTTGTCGCTTTCTATGACTTCTTGGGAGCGGCACTGTATGACGTGTTCATGTCTTGGTCGCTCACCACGCTGAATTTCCTCGTGATCCTGGGTTTTGGCTTCTGGCTGCGCCTTCGTCGCCTGGCATGAAGCGGACACATATCCCCCCGATCTGGAAGACCCACCCAACCACCCCATGCAGATCGGGGGGATATGTGCTCCGCTTTGCAGCCTTATCTAAGAAATGAATTGAGTCTTTCCGATCTGGAAGACCCACCCAACCACCCCATCCCTTGAGGTTCCATACATCACGAGATCGAGGATGCCAACAGAGAGCTTAAAATGAATGCATCGCCGGGGACAAATTGCTATAATAGGTGGCTGACCACTTGGGGTCACTATACCACACGCGAGAGCAACCATGACCATGACACCACAGGAACCGGAAACACTGAGAGTCCTCTCCGGGATCCAACCCTCGGGGGGGCTGCATCTGGGCAACTATTTCGGCATGATGAAACCCATGATCAAGGCTCAGGAGGAGAGCCTCCTGTTCTGCTTCATTGTGAATTATCACGCGCTGACTACGGTCCGCAGCGGCAAGGACCTCCGGCAGGGAACGCTGGAGGCGGCTATGGATTTCCTGGCCCTGGGTCTCGATCCGGAGAAGTCCATATTCTGGGTTCAGTCAGATGTGCCCGAAGTCGTGGAGCTGAGCTGGATCCTGTCCTGTGTGACATCCATGGGACTGCTGGAGAGGTGCACCTCCTATAAGGACAAGGTGGCCCGCGGCATCGTTCCCAACCATGGGCTGTTCGCCTATCCGGTGCTCATGGCGGCGGATATCCTGCTCTACCAGGCGCATGTCATCCCTGTCGGCAAGGACCAGAAACAGCATGTGGAGGTCACGCGGGACATCGCCGAACGCTTCAATTCTCAATACGGCGACACCTTCGTGCTGCCGGAGCCGCGCATCGATCCCGATGTGGCGCTGATCCCCGGGCTGGACGGACAGAAGATGAGCAAGTCCTATGACAATACGCTTGAGATCTTCAGCGAGGAGAACGTCCTGCGCAAGAAGATAATGCGTGTGGTGACTGATTCCAAGGCCGTGGAAGAGCCCAAAGACCCGGAGAACGACACCCTGTTCAAGCTCTACAGTCTGTTCTCTTCTTCAGAGGAGATGCGGGATCTGGACGAGCGATATCGCGCAGGCGGCCTCGCCTATGGCACGGTCAAGGACATGGTCTTCGAGAAGATCAACCATCAATTCAAGCCCTATCGGGAAAAACGACATGCGCTCAACGGGCAGCGCGCCGAGGTCGAGAAAATTCTGGCGGATGGTGCGGTAAAGGCCCGATACCTCGCCAACAAGACCCTGGGTAAGGTGCGCCGTAAGACCGGGCTCCAGTATCAGAAGGCGTGAAGAGCATGAAGGGAGCTCGAGCCCTGATGATCCTGCGCCGGGGGACTGATTACCTGCTGCTGTTCGCTCTGGTACTGGTGCCCGGCCGCGCGGATTCTATCGGCTCCAGGGCATTATTCATACAGGATCCTGAGGCGCAGGTCCGGGAGATCGTCAGTTTTCCGGAGGAGAAGATGTCAGTCCTCGAGTGGATGCGTAAGAGCGGCTGGGAGGAACAGAAAGGCAGCGCCGATCCGTTCTTCATTGAGGACGGAGTTCTGTACATGCGAAGCGCCGCCTCCTCGACCACCATCGGTAAGAAACTGAGGTCAGAGATCGATCCGGATGAATTTCCCGAGATCGAGTTCAGTTTTAGGGTGGATGAGGTGCCTCCCGATGCCGACGTCACAAACCGAAAGAAGGACGATGCCGCCTTCCGGTTGTTCGTGCTTTTCGATAAAGGGGGAATCCTGTCTGTCACGCCCCCTCACACCATCGGGTATGTTTGGGATTCGACCCTGAAACAGGGTGAGACCGGCCGTGCCGCCAACTTCGGGCAGGTCCGGTACATCGTCATCGGTTCGGGCAGCGAGGGGACAGGGGACTGGACGACCATCCGCCGCAATATCCGGGATGACTACAAGCTCCTGTTCGGGAAGGATCGAGTGCCCGGGATCAAGGCTGTGGGTCTCAAGTGTGATTCCAACCACACCAAGACGCGCTCTGCTTCCTCAGTAGGGTTTATCCGCTTTATCGGCCCGGACAGACAGCCTGACTGAGGGGCCGTTATTTCGCTGCTTTGCGGCCCGAGCGCAGGAGCCGCCAGAGCCCGATCCCTGAGACGATGGAGCAATGCCAAGACATGGGAGATATCCGGCCGAGCTGCGTGAGCGGGCGGTGCGGTTGGTGCTCG
>JBGUED010000428.1:0-2739 GCA_041821525.1 Candidatus Aminicenantaceae bacterium
ACAACCAAACCCGGCTGACATTCAACACTTCCGAGGACTACATGCCGGCCTGGTCCGCCGACGGGCGGCGTATTGCCTACACGTCCTTCGAGGGCACTTCGGCGCGGCTCGTCATCCTCCACCCCTTCGAGGGCCGCCGCGAGCTCGTCTTTGATCAGGGGACCAGCTTCAGCCCCAGCTTTTCCCCGGACGACAGGTGGCTGGCCTTCTGCTCCCAGGAGGACAAGTCCAACACAGACATCTATGTAGCGTCCAGCGATGGCAAAAATCCGCGCCGCATCACCTTCAGCAAGGCCGCCGATACGGCTCCAACCTGGTCCCCGACCAGCCGGGAGATCGCATTCACCTCCGACCGGTTGGGCACTCCTCAGATCTTCATCATGGACCGGGAGGGCTCAAACGTCCGCCGCGTGAGCTTCGGAGGGACATATCACGACGGCCCTGCCTGGGCTCCCACCGGAGACCGCATCGTGTATGTCAGCCGAGTGGAGTCCGTATTTGACATGTACGTCCTGGACCTCAGATCGAACGAGATCATGAAGCTCTCGGAGGGATACGCCCGGAACGAGTTCCCCTGCTGGTCGCCTGACGGACGCCACATCCTGTTTCAATCCAACCGGTACGGCAGCACCAATCAGATCTTCTCCATCGATTATGACGGGAAGAACATCCGACAGCTCACTTCCAAGGGCCAGAATAAGCTTGCGGACTGGGCGCACAAATCGCAGTAAAAACGATATACTTAGATATTTGACATAAAAAATGTTACATTGTATATAATATTTTCAAATACATGAGAAGATATACAATGCAACGCCACCCAAAGGAGATATCATGAAAAAACTTCTCATCCTGTCGCTTGCTTGTCTTTTGATTTTCGGATTTGTGAGTTCCTGCAAGAAGAAGGTCGAGCAGGCTCCTCCGCCTCCGCCTCAAGTGCAAGAACAGCCCAAGGTCGAAAAAGTGGAACAGCCCCCGGCCCAGGAACCCGTGCTAACCGAAGCGGACATCTTCGAGCGCAAGACCCTGGAAGAACTCAACGCCGAAAAACCCATGGGTATGATTCATTTTGACTATGACAAGTTCTTCATCCGGGATGACGCCAAGTCGACCCTGGAATCCAATGCCTCGTTCCTGAAAAATTGGAGCTCCGTGAAAGTCCTGATCGAGGGCCACTGCGACGAAAGAGGAACCGAAGAATACAACTTGGCCCTGGGTGAAAAACGTGCCAAGAGTGCCTACGACTACTTGATCTCGCTGGGTATTTCCGCCAATAGGATTAAGATCATTTCCTATGGGAAAAGCCAGCCCTTCGACATGGGACATAACGAGATCGCCTGGCAGAAAAACCGGCGCGTTCAATTCACGATCATCGAGAAATAGAACAGCCTTCATGCTGAAGCGGATTTTCTCCGGTCTGGCGGTACTCTCCCTCTGCATCGGCCTCCCCCTGGAGGCTCAGCGGGAAAAGAAGGTCTACGAACTCATCTACCAGGATATCCAGGCCATCAAACAGCAACTGCTGGAGCTGAACCAGAGAGCGCAGCAGAACAGCGATGACATCCAGACCCTGGCCCAGCAACTGGCAGAGGTCCTTCGGCTTTCCCGGGATTCCCGTACGGAAATTGCGCGATTCCAGGCTGAACAGAAAGACCTGCCCGCACAGTACCGGATACTGCTGCAGCGATATGACGGGATCCGGGCGGAACTGGCCCGCATCACCGAGATGCTGATCGAGATCCAGCACGCCACACCCCTGCCAACTGAGTCCGGAGAGGCGCAGGAACAATCCGAGCAGCCTTCCCCGGAACAGGACGCTGCCGCCCAAACGGGGGGGAACGAAGGAGCGGGAGATCCGGAAGAAACGCCTCAGACGACGCTGCCGCCCAACCTCTCTCCCCAGGAAGTCTACACCATGGCCCGCTCGGATTACCTGAAGGGGAACTTCTTGCTGGCCATCGAAGGCTTCAGCATGTATCAGGAACACTTCGATGACAGCCCCCTTGTGGACAATGCCCTGTACTGGATCGGCGAATGTTACTTCAGCCAGGAGAATTACGAGGACGCCATCACCAGGTTTAACGATCTGATCCTAGGCTATCCGGACAGCGACAAGATCGCCGCCGCGTATTTGAAGAAAGGCATCGGCCTGTCCTTGCTGGGGAAGACGGACGAGGCCCTGGCCGCGCTGAAGCTGATGGTGAGCAAGTTCCCACTGGAGGAGGAGGCTAACATCGCCCAGCAAAAAATCCAAGAATTGGAAAAACGAGAATGAGAGATGTCAACAGCTTCAATCGAGTTATTTTGATCGGCCGCCTGGGCCAGAATCCAGAACTCAGGTACATCCCCCAGTCCGACAGGGCTGTGGCCAATTTCTCCCTGGCCACCAACGAGCGCGCCTTCAATCCTGGTGGGGGCGAGAGCGAGATTAAGACCGAGTGGCACAGGATCGTCTCATGGGGTAAGCAGGCGGAATTCTGCGAGAAATACCTGGTCAAAGGAAAACAGGTCCTGGTGGAAGGGCGCCTGCGAACGGAGAAGTGGCAGGACCGGGACGGCAATCAGCGGAGCACCACGAAGGTGCATGCGATATCCATCACGCTACTGGGTCGGCGCGATGATGCAGGCGGAGGCGAGAGCTTCGGTGGGCCTTCAGCCGACACCGGTGACGTCCCCGCCGAATCCAGAGCCATGCCGGATATTAAATCCGGTGATGACGATGACGTCCCCTTCTGATCC
>JBGUED010000429.1:0-2734 GCA_041821525.1 Candidatus Aminicenantaceae bacterium
CATCATCTACGAAGCGGAATCCGTGCCGGGCGGGATGCTCGCCTGGGGCATTCCCGAGTATCGGCTGCCCAAGAAGATTCTGTACTCCGAGATTGACCGCATCCAGGATGTGGGAGTGGACATCAAGCTCAACACCCCTATCGGCCCGGACCTGACCATCGATGACCTGATAGCCGAGGGGAACAAGGCGGTCTTCATCGCCACAGGTACCCCGGTGAACATGAAGCTCGGGATCCCGGGCGAAGACACGGAAGGAGTCATCGATCCCATCGCGTTCCTCAAAAAGTACAATCTGGAAGGGGATGCTGTGGTGGGTAAGAAGGTGGCTGTGGTCGGCGGAGGCAACACCGCCTTTGATGCGGCGCGCACGGCCTGGAGGCTGGGTGCGGATGTCACAATCCTGTACCGTCGGACGCGCCAGGAGATGCCGGCCAACCAAGAGGACATCGCTGAAGCCGTCGAAGAGGGTGTCAAGATCGAGTACCTGACCATCCCGGTAGCAGCATTCTCCGAGAACGGGAAGCTCAATAGGATCACGTGCCAGAGGATGGAGCTTGGCCCGTTCGATAAATCAGGGAGGCGCCGCCCGGTGCCCTTGGAAGGGAGCGAGTTCGAGCTCGAGGTGGATACCCTGATCCCCGCGATCGGACAGGAACCCAACCTGTCGTTCATGCTCGGCAAGACAGATATCCAGATATCCAGGTGGAACACCCTCGAAGTGGACGCAGAGACCATGGCCACCAACCTGCCCGGCATATTCGCCGGGGGGGATGTGGTGACCGGCCCGGCTACGGTGCTGGAAGCCATGGGTCAGGGGAAGATCGCAGCCGAATCCATAGACCGCTTCCTGCGGGACAAGAGCCTGGTCCGGGATTATCAGCCCACCTCCGCGCGACTTGAGGTCCCGCCGGTCCAGTTCGATCCGGATGCGGATGAAGAATCCCTTCGGGTCGTGATGCCGAAGCTGGGTGTGGAGGAGCGACGCGGGAACTTCAGGGAAGTGGAGCAAGGATTGACCGCTGAGGCGGCCATGACCGAGGCTAAGCGCTGCCTCAGGTGCGACCTGGAAGGCCTCAGGATGAGAGGAGGTTCTTAAATGCCCGGCAAAAAACTCTATGTGGGGAATCTTTATTGTATGGCCCGGAAGGAACATCTGCGCGAACTGTTTTCCCACTACGGTCTCGTGAGTGGGATCACCATGATCGAGGGCACGGGATACGGGTACGTGGAGATGAACACGGTCAAGCAGGCGGTGGACGCCAAGAAAGCCCTGGATGGGGCCGACTTCCTGGAGCGTGTGATCCGGGTCCGCTACGCTGATGAACCGCAGTACATCATGTAAGGAATAAAGAGGACGACCTGACGGGACAGGCTGCTTGCCTGCATCAACCGATAGAGATATCGAGTCTAAAGAGTAGCCTGTCCCCCTTCTTTTCAGGGGACTGCGCTGAGGATCTGATGGACCCTGAAAAACCAGTAGAATTCCAGGGAAACCAGGGCTGAGTAGACACAAAGCACACCATAGATCAGGGTGTTGATCCTGAATCGGCCCATAAACCTGAAATTCTTGTGCACCAGAAAAAATATCAAACAGAAGACGGTGATCAGGTATTTTGCGACCAGAGCGAGGACAATGTCCTTGTTCATGAGGGCCAGCATGAAGGGATTGAGTTCGTAGCCCCCATAACGCATGAGCGTAAGGGTCAGATACGCGTCCGCAAAACACAGCACCAGGATGGCGGATATTATGAAAAGGTAGCGGAGCTCGTACCGGTCCACATAGGTATTGCCCTCTTCGCATTCCCTCCGGGCCTGGCGGCGCCGGCCCTTGAAGATATACTTGCTCAGGGGAGGAGTCGGGCGTGTCCGTCTATCACTGCCGTTTCGTCGCTCGTCACTCATATGGATACCCCGGTCTTCCGTGTCCAGCCTCTTGGCATTAGGCTGTTCCTGTATTGCTTTATATACATACGAGACCAGACCTGCTTTGTCAATATCCAGAGGGGGTGATATTTGTTTGTGCCTTCTCACCCTTTGTAGGTACAATATCCATGAGGAGCACATCCATGAAGATCATCAACGAAGCCATCAGCCTGACCACCCAGGGTTTTAATGATATGCATGACATAACCCAGGACATCGTTCAGAAGCTTGCCGAGCATGAACTGAGCAACGGGATTGTCACCATCTTCGTTCCCGGGTCCACAGGCGGCTTGACCACCATCGAGTTCGAGCCGGGCCTGGAGAGGGACTTTGCCGAATTCATGGACAGGACCATCCCCCACGGCGTGGATTACCACCACGACGCCCGCTGGGGCGATGGGAACGGATTCTCCCATGTGCGGGCCTCGCTCCTGGGGCCTTCGCTCTCGGTCCCTATCGCTGATGGCCGCATGACGCTCGGCACCTGGCAGCAGATCGTGTTCATCGACTTCGACAACCGCTCCCGCTCCCGCACCCTCATGCTCCAGTTCATGGGCGAGTAAAAGAATAGGGGAGTGGTACATTTAGAGCCCTAAATGTACCACTCCCCTTTTTTCTCCCCTATTCTTTCTCAGGCTTATGGACTACAATATGTCGTCGTGAAAATCCCATGACCGAACTCAAAGACAAGCTCCGCCAACTCAAGCGCGAACGCGATGCCCGCTCCAAATCCCAGGCCATCCAGGACGCCATGTCCGAGCTCGACCAAGACCAGGGCATGTCCACCCGGGATAAGCTGGAGCAGCTCATC
>JBGUED010000430.1:0-2731 GCA_041821525.1 Candidatus Aminicenantaceae bacterium
GCGGTCAGTCCCGCATTGGTCGCGAGACGTCCGCCGGGCACGCACCTGTGTGTTCGAAGTCTCTTTGTCATTTCGCCACCGCGGTCACGATTCGAACCTCGTCGCGCACCCAGTTTTCCGGCCACTGCAGTGTGAGATCAACGACCTTGGCCTCGGTCGTGATGCCGGAGTCCAGCCACGATGTGTCTCTGACAGTCCAGTTGATCAGACCGACCAGGTCGTCCCGATTCTTCCCTCTTCGCGGTCTCCTCCCATCATCTGATTCCCCTTCTTCTACCGGACATGCAGCCGCCAAGCTGCCGTTCCCACACCACGTTCAAGGAGGTCAGATGAATACTGCAAAGAGTTTGATCCTTTTGGGTCTCGCCGCCAGCCTGATGCTTCCGCTCCAGGCCCAGGAGAGCGACACCCAGGTCCTGAGCCTGGATGACTGCATCACTACGGCCATCCAGCACAATCCCCTGATCCTGGGTTCCCTGCAGCAGCACCAGGCATCCCTGGCCCGAATCAGCCAGGCCAAGGCCTTTGACCAGCCCTCCCTCAACTGGGACTCGGACCTGCAGGACCGGATTTTCGATTTCAAGAATGCGGGCGAGTGGTATTTCGGCATCAGCCAGCAGTTCGAGTTCCCTGGAAAAAAGAGCCTCAAGGGGAAGATCGCCGGCAAGGAATCGGAGGAAATCCTGCAGGATATAGACTTGCTCAAGCTGGACATCACGTTCCAGGTCAAGCAGGCGTTCTACGGGCTTCTGCTGGCCCAGGAAAAGGTCAAATACGTCCAGCAGGACCTGGACCTGTCCCAGGATTTTATAAGTAAAGCCAAGGTCAAGTTCGAGGCTGGGGATGTGGCCCGGGTGGAGGTCCTCCGAGCCCAGGTCGAAGTCTCCAAGGCGCAGAACGAACTGCGGCGCGCAGCCAGCGACGAGCGCCTGGCCCGCGCCTATCTGAACTATCTCATGGCCCGCCGGAAATACGAGCCGCTGCAGATTGTGGGAGAACTCAGGTCCAAGACCGTCGAACTCGACCTGGTGGAGCTGAAAAACCGAGCCCAGTCCTTCCGGCCCGAAATGAAAAAGATCAATTTCGCTCTGGAACGGGAGGGCCTGCAGAGAAAGTCTGCCCAGATGAGCTACCTCCCCGACTTTGAGCTGGGGGTCAACCGGCACAAAGTCACGGGCGAAGGCCAGTGGTGGGATTTCACTCTCTCTTTTACGATCCCCCTCTATTTCTGGCAGCCTTCCAGGGGAGCGATCGCCGAGGCCCAGGCCAACATCACCGCCTTATACAAGGAGGTGGAGCACATCGAGAACACCATCTCGCTGGAGGTCGAAGACGCCTATCTGAATGCCGTGGCCACTACCAACGAAATCCGGCTGTTCGAGGAAGAGATCCTCACCCAGGCGGAAGAGGTCTACAACATGTTCCTGTTCAGCTACCAGGAGGGAGAGATCGGGGGCATCGAGCTAATCGCGGCCCGCCGCACCCTGATCGAATCCCGGACCACATATGCAGACGCCCTGTTCAACCACCGGGCCGCCCTCGCCGCTCTGGAGAAATCCATCGGCCAACCTCTGGAAGGAGACGACCATGAATAAACGATACATGATCCTGATACTTGCTGTCGCTGTCGCGATGGCAGGGATGAGCTGCGGGCAGCGCCAAAAAACAGCACAGGAGCAGAACCTCACCCAGTCCCAGGAGACGGCCGCCGATCAGGATACGGACAGACCCGAAGCCAAACCATTGCGCAAGGGGGAAGGCCCTCGTGCCGGCGGAAGAGGCCTCGGCCGCACGAACGGCAAGGGCATGAACCGCACGGACGGCATCACCCTCTCCGCCGATGAAAAGGCGGCCGTGGCTGTCCGGACGGCTCGCGTCTCCTTCCAGCCTCTCAAATCCATCCTGACCGCCATGGGCAAGGTCATCGCCCGCCAGAACGACAAGGCAATCGTCAGCTACGCCTTTCCCGCCCGGATCTCCCAGACCCACATCAAGATCGGCGATTGGGTGAAGGAGGGACAGCGCCTGGTCACCCTCCAGAGTGAGGAGGTGGGGAACGCCAAATCCGATTTCTACAAGGCCCAGGCAGACCACGAGCTGGCCGCTGTCAACTACGAGCGCCAGCAGAGACTGTTCGACCGGGGCGTGGGCGCGAAAAAGGACCTCTTCACAACAGAAGCGGACCTCAAGGTGGCCCAGGCAAACCTGGATGCCGCGGAAAAGAAGCTGCATGTATTGGGATTCTCCGAGCCGGAGATCGAGGACATCACCAATTCCCATCAGATCAATCCCGTCATCTCACTCTATGCACCCATATCCGGGAAGGTCATCCAGAACAATGCCGTCCTGGGCAGCATGATCGATCAGGGGAGCGAGATCCTGGTCCTAATGGACCCCAGTGTCCTCTGGATCGACGCCGAGATCTATGAGAAGGACATCGCCAAGATCCGGCTGGGACAGAAGGTCCAGTTGACCGTACTGGCGTATCCGGGTGAAAACTTTTCCGGCAAGGTCACCTACATCAGCGACATCCTCAAGGAAGACACGCGCACCATCACTGTCCGCACCGAGGTGGAAAACCGCGATTACAGGCTCAAGCCCGGGATGTTCGTGTACGCGAGCATCGACGTGGGAAAAGAGAGTGGGGCCAAGGCGAAGCGCCTGGCGATACCTCCATCGGCGGTTGCCAGGATAGACGGCCGGGACATCGTGTTCGTGCAAACGGCCGACC
>JBGUED010000431.1:0-2728 GCA_041821525.1 Candidatus Aminicenantaceae bacterium
GGACTGGCCTACTGCTCCTTTGACCGCCACATGCTGGACGACTACCGCCCCTATGTGTTCCGGACCACGGATTTCGGCCTGACCTGGACCGACATCACCGGAAATCTCCCGGACCAGGCCTATGTCTGGGTGGTGCGGGAAGATCCCAAAAATCCGCGCATCCTGTATGCAGGGACCGAGCTGGGGCTGTTCGTCACGTTTGACCGGGGAGAGCAGTGGATGAAGCTCCACCTGGGCAATCTGCCGGTTGTGGCCGTGCACGACATCCTCGTGCACCCTCGGGACAACGACCTGATCCTGGGAACCCACGGCCGCGGCATCTGGATCCTGGACACTATCACTTTCCTGCAGGAGATCGCGCCCGATCACCTGGGCCAGGAGGCCTATATTTTCTCCATGGGACCGGCCCTGCGGTTTGGGACCAAATTCACGCGCTACGGCATGGGAGATCGCCTGTTCCGCGGGGAAAATCCGCCGTACGGTGCCCTGATCACCTATTATCTCAAGGAAAAGCCCGCCCCGGATGTGACCGTTTCGCTGGAGATCATGGACGAGGCCCGGCAGGTCATCCGCCGGATCACGGACATTCCGCAAGCCGCAGGGCTCAACCGCACGGCCTGGGACCTCCGCCTCGACGGACCCCGCCCTCGCAAGAAGGTCGTAGAGGCTCAGGACTTTTTCTGGGGTCGGCCCTCTGGACCCCAGGTGCTGCCCGGAAACTACACAGTGCGCCTCCTGGTCGGGGAGCAGTCGTTTGAGAAGCCCCTGCGGATTCAGTTCGATCCGACCCTGGCATCCACTCCGGAGGACCTGCAGATGCAGCAGGCTTATGCCTTCGAGCTGCGCGACATGCAGTCTTTTGGCAATGACGCCCTGCGCGCCCTGGATGGGCTGCTGGCGCAGCTGCAGGAGAGGAAGCGCATGCTCCAGGCTCAGGAGAACGAGGTACCGGAAGAGGTCATGGCCGCTATAGACGAACACGTCACACAGATCACCGGGATCCAGGACACACTGGTCAAGCCCGAGGGGAGGCCGTTCTGGAGCGAGGGCCCCCGGCTCATCGGGCGCCTGTCGGGTCTGTTCCGGGCCCTGGAGGGCGCCAATGCCCGGCCCACCGCGGCCCAGACATCCTATTTGGGGGAACTGCGCCAAGAGTTCCGCACGGCCATGGACACGGTCAACGGCTATCTCGGGGAGACCGCCCCGGAATTGAACGGGATCTTCGACCAGTTCCAGCTGCCGCAGGTCCTCATACCGGGCCTGATCGAGTACTGAAGACGCGCAAGGAGAAAACCATGGCCGACAGTAAATTGAGCACATCCTACATGGGCCTGGAGCTGCGCAATCCCATTATCGTGGCCAGCAGTGACCTGACCAAGACGGCGGAAGGCATGAAAAAGTGCGAGGACGCCGGGGCCGGCGCCATCGTGTTGAAATCGCTCTTTGAGGAACAGTTCCTGGTGGAAGGGGACATCCCCACGACCGACTCTGCCATGTATCCTGAGGCCATGGACTATATGCGCAGCGGGGGGCTGCTGGAGTATGCCCCGGCCCGGATCTGCCGTGAGATCGAACAGGCCAAGGCCGAGGTCAAGATCCCGATCATCGCCAGCATCAACTGCCAGACATCTTCGCTCTGGCCGCGTTTCGCCCGTCAGGTCGAGGAGGCAGGGGCCGACGGGCTGGAGCTCAACATCTACAACCTCCCCATCGATCCGAGAGTGTCGTGCGCAGAGCACGATTCCCTGTATTTCCGGATCATCAAGGATGTGAAGGAGAGCATCTCCATCCCCATCTCGGTCAAGCTCATCCCTCAGATCTCATCCCTGCCCTACCTGGCCGACCGGATGGCCGAAGCCGGGTGCCAGGGCCTGGTCTTCTTCAACTGGTTCCTGGAACCGGATATCGACATCAAGAAGCTCCGGACTTACAGCCGAAAGGGGCAATCCAACTTCAACCAGGCGCTGCGCTGGGTGGCGCTTTTGGCCGACCGGATCGGGACCGACCTCTCTGCCTCGGGTGGAGTGCGGAACGTGGACGACGTGATCAAGCAGATCCTGGCCGGCGCCAAAGCCGTCCAGATCTGCAGCCTGTTCTATCAGAAGGGGCTGGATGTTATCCGCGACCTCCTTGCCGGGATCGAGGCATGGATGGGGGAGCATAAGTTCGCCACTCTGGAGGATTTTCGGGGAGAGCTGTCGTTCAAAAAACAGGAACTCTCGTTCCGGGACCTGGGGGAGGCCTCGTCTTACTTCCGTGCCCAATATCTTAAAATATATTCCAACTGATCGATCGGAACTTAGGGGCCGGCCCCGATTTTGAAAAATGAGGACTGTTCCCTGGTTGAGGAGGAGGACATGCGTATAAGAAGATTGGCAATCCTGGGCGGAGTGCTGGTGGTGGTGCTGAGCGGAATGGGACAGAGCGATCCCCCGGAGCTGAACAGACTGGTGGAGACGCTGTTCCCGATCCCGTCCCCTACAGGTTATGAGCACATCCTGGTTCAGGAGATCAAGGATACCCTGCCCGCGAAAACCGTGTTTTCCCAGGACAACCTGGGCAGCCTCTACATGGCGCCCGCCGCAGGATCCCCCCGCGTGGCCGTGCTGACCGGGATGGACGAGATCGGGTACGTGGTGAGCGGGATCACGGACGACGGCTATCTGACCTTGTACAGAGGAGTCAGGACGCCTCACGCCCTGTATGATACCTATCAGGTCGGGCACCC
>JBGUED010000432.1:0-2723 GCA_041821525.1 Candidatus Aminicenantaceae bacterium
ACTCCCGTTCCGTCCAGATCCCTGCGCCGCAGGATTTATTGGAGAGCCGGATCTGGGAGGTGGCTCAGCCACCGGCCGCCAGGAGGGAGCTGCCTATTGAGCCCCCCGCAAAAAAAGAGTACGCCTTGTCCGTGATCCAATATTCCGACAAGATCTCTCTCTCCAAGGGTGCAGACTTCTTCGAGGTCCGCCTCGACTATGCTCCTTTCCGGGCCTTCAGCTCGATGGAGATAGGGGATCCCAGCCGAATGGTGATCGATTTTGAGGATGTATCCGAAAGCGCCGGCTTCTTCCGCTATCGAGTCAACGACCTGGGGATCGCCGCCATCCGCGTGGCCATGTTCCAGGACAACATCGCTCGCGTGGTCCTGGATTTCACAGAGGAAATCCCGGCCTACCAGATTGAGCAGATAGACACGGGAGTCAAGATCCTGTTCTGGCCGGAAGACGCGGTCCCCGCTCCGAAGGCCGAAACCAAAGCGGAGCCGGCGCCGCCGCCCAAGGAGGAGGTCGATCCTGTCTCATCCACCGAAGAAGCCCTTCAGGAGACCGCCACCCCGATCTCCAGCCGGTTCAGCTTGGCGGAGCCCATGTACCCGCGCCGCCCAAGACTGTTCTTGTGGATCGAGGGAGACACGGTCGAGACTATGATATCACGTCCCTCACTGGCCAATCTGCCGACCTACTATCCCCCTGCTCAGGAAACTTTCTGGAAGGTGGTACGGACCGAGCCGGTAAAGGCCGAGCCCAAGGCGAAGGAGCTGGACATCCCCCCCCCTCAGCAGGAGCTGGAAACAGTCAAGAGGAAAGAGACCGAGAAAACACAACCGGCGGCCAAAGACGTCAAAGCAGAGAAGCCCCCTGCCCAAATTCCTTATGCTAAGCCTCAGATGAAACTCCCAGCCCGACTGGCCCTGGGACTGGGCTACGGCTCCTCGAGCGGCGGGTTCGGAGGGTATGTCCAGTACGCCGTCCGGCCGAACCTGGCCTTGCACGGCGGGGCTGGATACTACCCCACATCCCTCATCTATTCAGAGACCGACTGGGTAGAAAACCAGGTTTTTTGGAGCCTGGGACTCAAGTACTATGTCCCCATCGTCTCCCAAAGCGTCCGTGCCTTCCTGAACCTCCAGTACGGCGGATTCGCGGTGGAAGCCGTGCAGATCATAGAAGGCATCTGGGACTACGAGTTTATCTACCGGAACGAACAGAAATCGCTGTACGGCCCCCAGGCGCTGTTCGGAGGGGAATTCAATCTGGGGCCGCTCAGGCTGAATGCCGCGGCCGGCGCCGCCTACGCCCTGACGGATTGGGAGTGGCTGCCGCAGAACCTATATTTCACGTTCGACCTGGGACTCCTGTTCTATCTGAAATGAACCCAGCCAGCCCGATCCCACCCAGATAGAGACAGCCGGGAACCCCCGTCTCATTAACTCCTAGTCTGCGAAGTAGCCGACTCTGTGTATGACGCGGAAGGAGCCCGTTTTGATGCGGACCGCTATGTTCCGGAACTCCCCGTCCAGGCTGCGGTTTTTGGGAGAGTAATAGATCAGGTAGTAGTTTTCGGCTGCGGCCAGGGCATCCTGGAATGCCCTGGCGGGATTGGCGGAGCTGTCGATGAAGCCGCCGGTCGCGGAGGCCATCTGCTCGAAGGCGCTGAAGATGTCATCGGACGATTCAACAAACCTGACCCCGATCACGGGCGCCAGCGGTTCGGTAAGGAACAAGAAATGGATGGCGATAGAGGCGTCTGCATAGGCCCTCTTCACCTTGTCTACATTGAAGGAGACATCCCTCCGGTAGAAATCGAAGAGGCTGGCGACGGTGTGCTGGACATTGGGCTGATCCTGGAAGAGATCAATGTACTGGGCCAGGATGCGGGGCTCGATCTGCGGTATATACTCCCGCTGGTAGAAAAGGAATACGTATTTCTGGCCGGTCTCATCCTGCAGGTAATCTGAAAAATCCAGCAGGAGTTTCTCATCCACCTGGCGCAGGGTTTCCAGGCGGCTGAGCAGGTCGTAGTAGATCATGAGCTGCTCGGCCAACGTCCGTCCGATCGTTTGGGATCCCTCAAGGCTGACCTTCTGCTGGGTCTCGACATCATCGGGATTCATGGCGACGGCCATGGAGCGGGACAGGGAGGAGAGTTCATCGATGGTGTTGCGGTACTCGGAACTCCCTATCAGTGTGTCTTTCCTCAGGATGCCCTTGAGCTGCTCCACGATCTCACTGCGGGTCTTGTGCTCCAGGGCCGAGCTCCGCATGCGGTACGACTTGACCGGAGTCACGATGGTGAGGACATCGCCCGGAAAAAGTACGTTCTGTACAAAATACTCCACCGCTGCGCCCAGCTTGGCCGTGTATTCGCTGATCTCGAAGAAGAGATAGAAATTCCGCTCCGTATCCGGCGCGAACCTGCGCTTCTCCTCGCTGCGTTCGATGCTGCGCTTGTTGACGAGGTAGACGGCCTCCAGTGTCTGGGGAACGCCGTCCTCCAGGACTTCAAAATCCTTGATCGTGAGGGAGTCCACGAACTCATTTCCCTGGAATACACGCACAGGGACCTCAATGTTGATGACCATGGATTCCTCTGCCACCTGCTGGGCAAAGAGCGACAGTGACAGGATAACGGGGACTGCGAGTAGAATGATCTTTTTCATGGCTTCAGCTCACAGAAAGGAAGTCCGACTCAAAATACTCCTATCCCATTTTTAACAGAG
>JBGUED010000433.1:0-2716 GCA_041821525.1 Candidatus Aminicenantaceae bacterium
GGAGGGACGCCTCGGCGGCCTGGGCTACGAACGGCCCAGTACCCAAGGCCTCGCACGTGTCGCCGATGGCAAAGGCCAACATCATGAGGGCTGCCACAGGGATCAACCCCCCCACGCCCTTCATGAAGATGTTGGTGATTTCCTTGATGTTCAGGATTCCCTGGACCCGGTAAGCGACCGCCCCTGCCAGCAGTCCCAGGATGACTGCCCACAGTACCGCGACAGAGCCCGAGCCGTCCATGAGATTGCCTCCGCCGGTGATGAAGAGCACGATGGGCATGGAGATCACCATCACCCCCACCGGGATGAGCATGTTCAGGGGCCGGAGCGGGACGCCCTCTTTTTCCTGCATCATGATGACGTCATCCGAGATCAGGGGTTCCGCCCCTTCGCGCAGCAGTTCCCCCGTCTCCCGGACCCGCTTTTCCGCGGCCCGCATGGGTCCCAGGTCGCGGCCGGAGAGGACCACGGCCAGCACCAGCCCCACCGCCAGCAGCGCATAGAAGTTGAAGGGGATGGAGGACACGAACATGCGGACCGGCTCTTCCACTCCCTGGGTCGCCAGCAGGCCCAGGATAAAGGCCCCCCAGGCGTTCATGGGGACCAGGATGCATTTGGGGGCCGAGGTGGAATCGAGGATGTAGCTGAGCTTCTCCCGGGAGATCTTGAGCCTGTCAAAGAGGGGGCGGGACACGGCCCCGGATACCAGGACACAGATGCTGGATTCGATGAATATTACCACTCCCAGGAACCAGGCCAGGATCCCTGCGGAGCGCCGTGTTTTGATCAGGCCCTTTCCCACGATCCAGTTCACGAATCCCTTCATACCTCCAGAATACTGGGTAAAGGTGATGATGGCTCCGATCATGGCACTGAACAGGATCACGCGGGTGTTGTCAGCGTCCGCGAAGACCGCCACCAGGGCATCGACCGTTCGGATGATGCCTGCCACCGGATTTCCCCCGCTGATGATGGTCCAGCCCAACCAGATGCCCAGGGTCAGCGAGATGTAGACGTGTTTGGTCTTTATAGCCAGGAAGATGGCCAGCAGCGGCGGGAGCACGGATAGCCAGCCAAATGAGTCCATGGGTTGTAAAAAACATATAGCATTCTGTCCCAACACTTGTCAAGAAGGATGCGGCGGATTACAATACAGCCGAAAAGGACATTTCCTGGCATGGTCACGGATCGAGAAAAAGCGACATTCTGGGCCCGCTCTCTTCTGGAACGCCTGGACTGGGTGCTCCTGGATACAGAGACCACCGGGCTCTCTCCCCAAGATGAGATCGTCCAGATCGCCGTACTGGCTCCAGACGGTGAGGTGCTGCTGGATACGCTGATCCGCCCCACGTGCTCCATTCCCGTGGAGGCGACCTTTATCCATGGGATCACCGACGTGGATGTGGAAGATGCTCCGGTCTTCCCCGAGATCTTCGACAAGTTCAGGCAGATCATCGCCGGGAAAAGTGTCGTTATCTATAACGCTGTCTTTGATATGCGCCTGATCCGACAGACGCTGGCCAGATACGACAAGTCCATATCCGCTATCGAGGATGAGCAGGTCGAGTGTGCCATGCTGCAGTACTCGGCCTGGTGTGGGGAACTCTGGCCTAATGGCGGGTACAAGTGGCAGAAGCTCAGGGGCGGAGATCACACCGCGCTGGGGGACTGCCGTGCGACCTTGGCCGTTATCCGGAAGATGGCCGGGGAGAACCCGGAGGAGACACCCTATGAGTGACTGTGACCGACGCGATTTCTGTAAGACCCTGTCCTGTTCTCTGGTCGGGGGGCTGGCCGTATTCGCCGGTACAGGGAAGGCCATGCCAGTGACCGCCCCTGAAAACGGCATGGAGGAAAAGGAAGGAGGCGCAAAGCCGGCGGAAAAAGTCGCGGCCGTGATCGCCCGGGTTAAGAGCCAGAAGGGAACCTGCGGTCTGGGGCACAAGGTCGGCGACGAAACGCGCTTCACAGAATCCGGAGTGGAAGGCCGGATCTGCATCCATGCCCTCTACAGCATGTTGCCGGCGGTCTTTGCCATGTTATTCGATGCGAAATTCCCTTGGCTGGATGACCCGGACACCAAGACCCATGCCTGCCCGGACGCGTACAATCCGGTGGTCTTCGAGATCACTCGGGTGTGGGAAGACTAAGGCGTATCCGCCATGAAGAGACGCAGTTTCCTCCAAGCCGGCCTCTGCGGCTGCTTGGCCCTTCCCGGGATCGAAGACATGCCGACTGCCAGGGCCCAGAGGCGCAGCATCTCTCGTGCTCCACTGCTGCGGCGTGAGCTGGGGCGGACCGGAGAAAAACTGTCTGTCCTGGGCCTGGGCGGCATGGCCCTGAGTGACGAATCTCCGGAAATGGCTGCGGCGGTCGTGCGTGAAGCCATCGACCACGGAATCAATTATATCGATGTGGCCCCCAGCTATGGCAATGCCGAGGAACTGCTGGGGCCGGCCCTCAAACCCTTTCGCGACCAGGTCTTCCTGGCTTGCAAGACCCAGAGCAGGGACCGTCAGGGAGTGCAGGAGGAACTGGACCGCTCCCTGCTCAGGCTCCAGACCGACCGTATCGACCTGTATCAGTTCCATGCCTTCACCACCGTGCGTGAAGTGGAGCAGGCCCTGGGCTGGAGAGGCGCCCTCGACGCCGTCACACAGGCCAAAGAGGTGGGTAAGATCCGGTTTGTCGGATTCTCGGCCCATTCCGAGGAGGC
>JBGUED010000434.1:0-2715 GCA_041821525.1 Candidatus Aminicenantaceae bacterium
AGTGACATCCTCTCCCGCATCTCCACACGCTACCTCATTCTCAAAAGGGGAGAACAGGGGATGACCATCTTCGAGCAGGGAAAGCTTCCCAACCACATCCCGACCGTGGCCAAAGAAGTCTATGACGTCACAGGGGCTGGAGACACCGTCATCGCAGCCGCCAGCCTGGCCCTGCTGGCAGGCGCCTCCATCCAGGAAGCGGCTCTCCTGGCTAACACCGCCGCCGGGATCGTGGTAGGGAAACTGGGTACGGCCACCCTCAATCGAGAGGAGCTGCTAGCCAGCCTCTCGGCGCGCGGAAAGTAACACCGCCCGCAGGAACAACAATTTTGTTTAAGAGATACCTAATATCGAGTATAATAGTAGTGTTTCAATCCTGACCGGGATCATTCTCAAGAGATGATGATGAAAAGATTCGGAGTCTTTCTCAGGAAATTGGGCCGCGAGGAAGTCGATGGGGTGAGATCGGCGCGCCCGGAGGGTAAAGAATGTCGACCTTAAAGCTTAGGAGTGTTCATGTCAGAGGTGTCGACATTCTTTATGAATAATTCAGGATAAAGAGGAATAAAATGTGCGGTGTAATTGGGATCTATAGCAACGAAGACGTGTTCAAGGACCTGTACCAGGGCATCCTGGCCATACAGCACCGCGGCCAGGATTCCGCGGGCATGATCACGTATGACGGGCGTTTCCATACCAAAAAAGGCAACGGGCTAGTCAACGACATCTTCGATGCGGACCATGCGCAGCGGTTGCGCGGCCCTATTGGGATCGGACACACGCGCTATCCGACCATGGGAGGTGGACGCGGAGATGACGCCCAACCCTTCTTCGTCAACTCCCCCTTCGGTATCATCATGGCCCACAACGGCAACGTGGTCAACTATGCGGAACTTAAAGAACAGCTGTTCCTGAAGCACCGGCGCATCCTGAATTCCGATAACGACGTGGAGGCCGTCCTGAATGTGTTCGCACAGGAGCTGGCCGCACAGGATGCCCTCGACTTGACTCCCAAAAACATCTATACGGCCGTCAAGGGTGTCTACGACAAGGTCAAGGGCAGCTATTCAGTGGTGGCCTATATCGCGGAACAGGGGATGGTGGCCTTCCGGGATCCCTACGGGATCAAACCCCTGGTGTACGGCAAACGCAAAGACGGCATGCTCCCCTCCTATGCTGTTGCATCGGAGAGCGTGAGTCTGAACATCATGAACTTCTCCGACCTCAAAGATATCAAGCCCGGCCAGGTGCTGTTCATCGACAAGCACCGGAAACTGCATACCCGGCGGCTGGTACAGCACCCCCACACTCCCTGCCTGTTCGAGTGGGTCTACTTCGCACGGCCGGATTCCTTCATCGACGAAGTCAATGTCTATAACTGCCGCATCCGCCTGGGCCGCCTCCTGGCCCAGGATATCAAAAAATTGGACCTGAAAATCGATGTGGTCGTCCCAGTTCCCGACTCGGCACGTGATGCGGCCATCGAGATCGCACGCACCCTCAACCTCAGGTACAGAGAGGCGCTCGTCAAGAACCGCTATATCGGGCGGACGTTCATCATGCCCTCAGACAAATCCCGCAAGACCTCGGTTCGGCAGAAGCTCAATCCCATCGCCTCGGAATTCCGGGATAAGAACGTCCTGATCGTGGACGACAGCATCGTGCGCGGCAACACCTCCCGCGCCATCATCGAGATGGTTCGGGAATGCGGGGCCAAGAAGGTCTACTTCGCGTCCTATTCACCGCCCCTGCGCTTCCCCTGTGTGTACGGCATCGACATGCAAACCCACCAGGAATTTGTGGCAGCCGACTCCACGCCGGAAGAGGTCGCCCGAAAGATCGGGGCCGACCAGGTCATTTACCAATCCCTGGATTCACTGAAAAAAGCTGTTCACATGGGGAATAAAAACCTGACCCACTTCTGCGGGGCCTGTTTCGACGGGAACTACCCCACGGGTGACATCACCCGGGATGACCTGGATGCGATCGAGAGCGAGAGAAAAAACCTCCAGAAGAAGCAGCTGGAGCTCAACATCTGAAAATCGCAAAAGGGAGACGACCGGTCCGCTCCGATCAGGAGATCACAGAGATTCCCGCCAGTAACCCAACAGGTCGGTCAGCGTGCACTCCAAGGGCACCGTGGGCTCCCACCCCGTGGCCTCCCGGAGCTTGCGGTTATCACCCTGGAGTCGGACGATGTCGGTCTTGCGCAGCTTTGCGGGGTCGACCCCAACCTCGATGGTGGAGAGAGACTGGGACAGAAGCCGCTCGAGGATGTGGTTGAGGGATACTGCCGTCCCCGAAGAGACGTTGTAGGTCTCGCCGCGCTCTCCCCGTTCCAGGAGGCGGATGTAAGCCAGGACCACATCCCGGACATCGCAAAAATCCCGGAACACGTCGATATTGCCCACCCGGATCTCCGGTTCCTGGGTCCCCTTTTCAATGCGGGCGATCTGGCGGGCCCAGTCGGAACACACAAAGTCCGGACTCTGTCGCGGGCCGGTGTGCGGGAAGGCCCGTGAGATGACAATATCCAGCCCTTCTACCTCGGTATAGAAGCGGCAGAGCATCTCGCCGCTGATCTTGCTGAAGGCATAAGGACTGATGGGACGGACTTCGTCTGTTTCCTTCAGGCCCTGCCCGGTTACGGGGACGTCGGCGTAGACTTCTGACGAGCTCACAAACAGAACCCGGGCGCCGGGCGCATGGTCCCGG
>JBGUED010000435.1:0-2707 GCA_041821525.1 Candidatus Aminicenantaceae bacterium
TTCCAGGTACTTGGCGAGCTTCATGGCATTTTCCTGGCTCTTTTCGACCCTCAGGGCCAGGGATTTCACACCGCGGAGGGCCAGCCAGGACTGGTGCGGATCCATGGTGCCGCCGTTGTAGATCAGGGACTTCTTAATCTGATCGAAGAGCTCTTTGGTCTTGGAGACAATCACGCCGCCGCAGATGTCGCTGTGGCCGTTGATGAACTTGGTCACGCTGTGGTAGACGATATCCGCGCCCAGATCCAGGGGGTTCTGCAGGATCGGGCTGGCGAAGGTGTTGTCAACCATGAACGTGATGCCGTGTTCATGGGCCAGCTCGGCGCAGGCCCGGATGTCGGAGATGCTCATAGTCGGATTGGCCGGTGTCTCGACAAAGAGGACCCGCGTGTTGGGCCGAATGCAGGCCTTGATCTTGCCGATGTCTGATGTATCGATGTAATCGTATTCCACGCCGAACTTTGCAAAGAAGACTTCGACTAACAAACGGGATGGTCCATAGACCGCGTCTGTGCCGATGATGTGAGCGTCCTGGTCGAGCAGGGCCATGAGCAGAGTGGACAGGGCCGCCATTCCGGTGGCGGTAGCCAGCCCGCCGTAGCCGTGTTCCAGGTAAGCGATGTTGTCCTCGAAGGCCCTGGTGGTCGGATTTCCGATGCGGGTGTAGATGTAGCCATCTTCTTCGCCGGCGAAACGGGCAGCACCCTGGGCCGCATCCTTGAAAACGAAGGTCGATGACTGGTAGATGGGCGTGCTGATACCGCCGAAGGTCGGATCTGGATGCTGCCCGGCATGGATGACCGCAGTTTGGGTGTCAAGAGTGCTTTGGTCTTTCACGAGATTTCTCCTTTGTTCAAAACAAAATTGATTCGCTGGTGAGGATCAGTCCTTTCGGCAGCTCCCATCGACAGAACACGGAGGTGTGTCGCAGCGCTCGGTTCGGCCGCAGCAGGTATTCTCCGATCTTCGATGGGATGAAACGGAAACGCTGCCCAGGCTGGAGATGAGTTTGCGCAGATCCCGGCCGCCGCATTCGGGACACTTGAGGTCTTCTGGAACGCTGCAGCTCGACAGGATGATTTCTGACGTTTGCCCGCACTTCCCGCAGGAGAATTCATAGATTGGCATGTCTGTGTCCGGTCCTCAGTTGTAGTCTTCCTGCAGGGCCGGGTCTTCCCTTATCAGGTCGCCCGCCAGCTGCTCCATGTTGTTTTGCTTCCAGAACGGCAGGTCGGCGTGGGCCTGCATGTACTTCAACGGGATGGGATGGGTTCCGATCTGCACGGGAATGCCGTAGCGGCTCTCGATGAACTGCTTGAAATGACGGATCCGGGGGCAGGGGGGGTATCCCACTACCAGACCGGTGGCCAGGTGGATGACGTCCGCCCCGTTCTTGATCATCTCTTCGGGAACGTATTCCACGTTGCCGCCGGGGCATCCCCCGCAGGTGGAATATCCCACCAGTTCTACGTCTTCATCCTTGGGATAGATGGAAAATGCGCCTGCGCGCTCGCGCAGTGCGCGCAGGCACTTGCCGCCACCGCAGCTCTGGTAGCGGCCGCAGATGATGATGCCGATCTTCTTCATGTTATATCCCCTCAAGCTTCTATGGTCTTCAGGATCTTCTCCACGATCTCCAGGAAGGCCTGGCTGGCCTCTGAATCCGGCTGACTGTCCAGGAAGGACTTGCCCGCGTCACCCAGGGTCACGATCTCGGGCGTGATAGGGATCCCCCCTAGGAACGGTATCGCCAGCTCCGCCGCTGCCGCCTGCCCCCCTCCCTTTTTGAACAGATCGATGTTTTCACCGCAGTGCGGGCAGGACATGCCGCTCATGTTCTCAATGATGCCCACGAGCGTGAGGTTCAGCTTACGGGCGAAGGCCACGGCTCGGCGCGAGTCCAGCAGCGAGACCTCCTGGGGAGTGGTAACGACCACCGCACCCGTGGCCGGGATGAGCTGCGCAACGGACAGCGGCTCATCGCCGGTCCCCGGGGGAGAGTCGATGATCAGCCAGTCCAGCTCTCCCCATTTGACGTCGCCCAGGAACTGCTGGATGGCCTTCATCTTCATGGGCCCCCGCCAGATCACGGGCAGGTTGGGGTCCTGCAGCAGGAAAGACATGGAGATGAGGCTGAGGTTGTCGTTTACGGCCACAGGCTGGATCCCTTCGCCTGAAACCTCGAGCTGGCGGTCCTCCATCCCCAACATCTTGGCCAGGTTGGGGCCGTGGATGTCCACATCCAGGAGCCCGACCTTCAAGCCTTTTTTGGCGAAGGCCAAGGCCAAGTTGGCGGCGATGGTGCTCTTGCCGACGCCTCCTTTGCCGCTGAACACCAGCAGGCGGTGTTTGATCTTCTCCAGGGTCGCTGTGATCTTCTGCTGGTCTTTTTCCTCGGGCATTACGTCACCCCCAGGGCGAAGTTCTGGATGGCCTCTCGGATCGTCCCCGAGACCCCGCTGATGATCTGGACACCGGCGGCCCGGAGGACCTGGTCGGCCTTGGGCCCGACCTGTCCAGTCAGGACGATGCGCACGCCTTTGTCCACGAGCATCTGGGCCGAGCCGATGCCGGCGCCCTGGGCGTCCTCCAGGTAGGGATTCCTCACGGCCTCGATCTGCTGGGCCGACGGATCCAGGATGAGGAAATACGGAGCCCGGCCGAAACGCGGATCGATGTCCGAATCCATCCCTTTGTCCGTGGCGGT
>JBGUED010000436.1:0-2706 GCA_041821525.1 Candidatus Aminicenantaceae bacterium
GCCAGGATGGGATGCAGCTGGCGCAGCATATTCGGCAGGGATTCGAAGGGGTACAGGATTCCGGCCGCCACCGGAATTAAAATCACATTGTAACCAAACGCCCAGAAGAGATTTTGTTTAATGGTATTCATGGTGGCCCGGCTCAATCGGATCGCGCGGGGCACACCGGTGAGGCTGCCGCTGGAAAGAATAACATCGGCCGTTTCAATGGCCACGTCCGTGCCGGTGCCGATGGCCAGCCCGACATCGGCCTGGGCCAGGGCCGGGGCATCGTTGATGCCGTCGCCCACCATGGCCACCCGGCGCCCCCCGGCCTGGAGCTGCCGCACTACCTCGACCTTGTCTTGGGGCAGCACCTCGGGATACACTTTCGCTATGCCGGCCTGCCTTGCGATGGCTTCGGCCGTCTTCCGGTTGTCACCGGTGAGCATCACGACCTCCAATCCCATGTCCTTGAGCCGCTCGATCGCCTGGATCGAGCCCCGCTTCAAGGCATCGGATATTGCAAGGAGCCCGAGGACTTTTTCATCGCTGGCGACATAGATGGGAGTCTTGCCCTCATCCGCCAGGCGGTCCGCGGTGTTCTTCCAGCTCGACACATCCAGGTCCCGGTCTTCCAGGAGCTGGGCTTTCCCCAGCAGGATGCGACGGCCTTCGACCTCGGCCTCGACTCCCCGACCCTCCAGAGCCTGGAAATGAGCAGAGGATACCAGCGGGATCTCCCGCTCCTCCGCCGCCCGCACCACGGCCTCGCCCAGGGGATGTTCCGATGTCTTTTCGGCGCTTCCCGCGAGCCTGAACAGTTCGTCCTGGGATAGCCCGTCCTGTGTGAACACATCCGTCACCACCGGTTCCCCCTGGGTGAGGGTGCCGGTCTTGTCGAACACAATGACATCCAGTTTGTGGGCCGTTTCCAAGCTTTCCCCTCCCTTGATGAGGATGCCCTTCTCCGCCCCCTTGCCAGTCCCCACCAGGATGGCAGTGGGCGTGGCCAACCCCAATGCGCAGGGGCAGGCGATGATCATGACGGCCACAAAATTGAGCAGCGCGAAGGTCAGGCGGGGCTCAGGCCCGAACAGGATCCAGATCAGAAAGGTCAACAGTGCGATGCCGATCACAGCCGGAACAAAATAGCCGGCGATCACGTCTGCCAGCCTCTGGATGGGGGCCTTTTGGCCCTGGGCGTCACGTACCATCTGGATTATCTGGGCCAGGACCGTGCCCCTGCCCACCCGTGTGGCATCGAACTGGAAGCTCCCGGTCTTGTTCAGGGTGGCGCCGATGACCTCATCCCCGGCAGCCTTGGCAACCGGCATGCTCTCACCCGTGACCATGGACTCATCCACGCTGGAATGCCCCCGGATGACGATCCCGTCGACCGGGATCTTTTCACCGGGCCGCACCACGACCGTATCGCCGATCTCGACCTCTTTGATGGGGAGATCCAGTTCCTGCCCCTCACGGATCACCCGTGCGGTCTTGGGCTGGAGCTCCGCCAGCTTCCGGATCGCTTCGGAGGCCCGTCCCTTGGCCCGCGCCTCCAGCCAGCGGCCGAATAGGATGAGAACGATAATCATGGCCGAAGTGTCGAAGTATACCTTAGGCTCGATCCCTCCCTCCCGGAAGAAGGCAGGGAACAGAGTGGCGGCCACGCTGAAGAGATAGGCGGCCGAAGTGCCCACGGCGATCAGAGTGTTCATGTTGGCACTGCCGTGACGCAGTGCTCCCCAGGCCCCCCTATAGAACTGCCAACCGATCCAAAACTGCACCGGAGTGGCCAGGATCCAGAGGACAAAATAGTTGTTTATAAACGATGGAGCCCAGGGAAAAAGATGCGGCATGCTGCCGACAAATATGAGGGCGGCGAAGGCCAGACCCAGGAGGAATTTTTGCTGCAGCGCCCGGTACTCCTTCTGGCGGGCCTTGCGTTCCACATCTTCCCACTCCTCTTCGAGAGGCAGGTCCAGGACCTGGTAGCCCGCTTTTTCAATGATGCCCTTGATCTCTGCCACACTTGTAACGGAGGCCACATATTCCACATCAGCCGTGGCCGAGGCCAGGTTGACTGACGCCTTGAGCACGCCCGGGAGTTTATGGACCGCCTTCTCGACGGTCTGGACGCAGCTGGCGCACTGGATCCCCTGCAGAGGGATCTGGACCCTGGCCGTGGCCACATCATACCCGGAGGAACGGATCGTGGCGACGACGTCATCCAGGCTGGCCTGATCCGGCTGCATGTCCAATGTGGCCCGCCCGGTGGCAAAATTGACATTGGTGTTGGAGACACCGGTCTGTCCGGAGAGCCCTTTCTGAACCTTGGCCGCACAGGAGGCGCAGCTCATCCCGGTTACAGGCAGCTCGAACCTGACACGTGGAGATACAATCCCGTGGGCGGAGGGAATCCCGTCCCCGGACTTCTCAGGATCTGTAGGCATGGTGTCCTCCCTGAATTCGACTGGGCATCATTCAAACCCTATCCACGACCGCCTTGAGCTTCTGCTGCACTGTCATGCATGCGGTTTTGAAAGTTCAGCAAGTGACCTTGGTGGTATAGTTCTTTGGTGGAATTTTTCCGATTCACGGGGAAGTAAACTGCGGGACGCCAACCACTTTGGGCGGGTCCATCAAATTGTCCGGGCGCGCGCCAAAATTGAGCAACTCGCGGCGCCCATATTCATCGGCGATTTGTTCAGCGAGCTGACGTAC
>JBGUED010000437.1:0-2700 GCA_041821525.1 Candidatus Aminicenantaceae bacterium
TGGTGGTCGTAGAGCTCGGCATCAACAAAGCTATTGTCGTACCAGTCCCGCCACTCTACGTAGCGGTACCGGTCGGTGCGGATGGCGCGGCCCATGAAGCGTCCCATGAACCCGCGCTGGAACTGGCTGAAGGCCGCGCTCTTCCAGGGGATATCCGGGTCCTGGAGCAAAGGAACCATGCTGGTCCCCTCGAGCTGATGGGGAGGCTCAAGGCTGGCCAGCTCGCACAGCGTGGGGTAGATGTCCATCTGCTCCACCAGGGCGCGGCAGGTCTTTCCATTGCCTGCGGCTCCGGGAGTGAAGATGATCAAAGGAGCTCGGGTGTCGACCTCATAGTTGGTCTGTTTGCCCCAACTGTTATGTTCTCCCAGCTTGTATCCTTGGTCACCCAACAGGACGACGATGGTGTTATCAGAAAGGCCCAGCTTTTGGAGTGTGTCCAGAAGGCGCCCGATCTGGGCATCGACATAGCTGACGCAGGCATAATAGGCATGCTTGAGCAGCCGGGCCTCGTCTTCTGAGAGGCTGCCCTCGGTCGGCCGGAGCACGCGCACAAAATCCTCGTAACAGGCCAGTTCCCAGTGTGTGTTCATGGCCCAGACAGGCGCATCCTGAGGGATGAAGTTGTTCTCGGCCATCGGGATCTTGGCCCGGTCGTAGAGGTCCCAGTATTTTTTAGGGGCCACGAAGGGCAGGTGGGGCTTTTGATAGCCCATGGCCAGGAAAAAGGGGCCTTTGCCTTTGAGTTGCCTCAGGAGATTTATGGCGACATCGGTCGCCGACCCGTCCCGATACTGGTTGTCGCGGGCGTCGAAACATTCGGTGGCCGTCCCCCGCAGGAGGGAGTCGATCCAAAGTTGTTCCTTGCCCAACCTTCTGGCTGCTGCCGCACGCTCCCAGTGACGCCGCCGGGTTTCCGGATCCAGGTAGTGATACTTGATTGGGATATCGGGTGTGGGCATGTTCCATGATCCCGGGTCGGGCAGGGTATCATGGTAGATCTTACCCACGTGTACAGACGTGTAGCCGTGGGCCATGAAGAGCTGGGGCAGAGTGACTAGATCGGGGCGGTTCCGCCGGAAATGGGTCTGCAGGTCCCAGATCTTGAGCGTGTCGGGGCGCAGCCCGGTCATCAGGCTGGCCCGCGAAGGGTTGCACGCCGCCATCTGGGCATAGGCCCGTGTGAAAGCCATGCCCCGGGCGGCGAGGCTGTCGATATGGGGGGTTTGGATCGCGCCCACACCATAACAGCCCAGCTCGGGCCTCAGGTCGTCGACGGAGATGAAGAGGATATTGGGTTTGGTGAGCTGAGGTCCGGCCTGAGCCAGGCAGGGGAGTGATAGTCCCCAGAGAAGGAGGGCCGTGCATGCGACAGCGGCTGCACGCCGTAAACTGCCCCATCTCATACCGATCCGTTTTAAAATGGTAGTCACTTTTCCTCAGGCCCGTTGCGGGCCAGTCCAAAAAACCCAATGTGTATATATGCAATGAAGCTCTTTTTGTCAAGTCGGAGAGAATGTTCCTCTTGGAGGAGGGGCTGGCTGCCCAGTAGAGCACAAGGGCCGGTCTCATCAGAATTGCGAGATATCAGCTTGTAATTGTATGGAAGCAGGATATAATTGCGGTGAAGCCTTCGAATTGATCAAAAAGGCTAACCTGAGAGGAGGCACAATGAAACGGAAAATCACAATGATCACCCTCTGGGCGCTGGTCCTGACGCTGGTTGTCGGCTCCCTGGTTTACGGTCAGCAGCGCCAAAGGGCTCCCTGGGAAGAACGCTCTCCCGGGATCGGCAAAGTGGTCCCGGATGTGATGATCTACAACCAAAAGCTCCAGCAAGTCTCCCTCAGCAGCCTTTACAAAGGCAACTATCTCTACCTCCAATGGGGCGGCTGTACGTGACCGCCCTGGCGCCGAAAAGTCTCCCGTGTGGAGGCTCTCAACAAGGCTTACGCCGGTAAAGGCATTTCTTTTTATTATGTCCTCAGTCGGGAACCCCACCCCGGGTTTTATGGATTTACCCAGACCGACAGCCTTAAAATGCGTCAGGAGTATGTGAGGCTGGCCAATGCTGAGCTTACGCTCGATCTTCCGTGGATCATCGACGTTATGGACAATACCATGCAGAAGACCTACGGCGGTATGCCCAACATGGATTTCATAATCGACCCCGACGGGAAACTCCTGTACAGCAAGGATTGGGCGGACATGGACGTGCTCAAGGAATGGCTCGAGGCCAACATCGGACCCTCCGACATCCCGGAGGACGACTGGGCCGCCCTGGGAGCTGCCGACCAGACTGCGCGTGCCGTCGGGAACAACGACGAGGTCCCTGCAACCGAGGTCCCGGATACGGCGCTCCATCCCCTGGAAGTGAAACGCCTGGATGGATCCGATGCGCTTCCTTTCAGCTTTGAAGCAGCGACACTCCCGCCCAACATCACGGCCGAGGGGCAGAGCCGGTTGTATTTTGTGGTCGCGCCCGACACGAACAAAGGTGTCAGTTTCGACAAATCCGAGGTCGTCACCGTGGATTTCACCGAAGTGAAGGGTATTAACTTCATCAAGGATCAGCATAGATTCATATTCAGGAAGGTATTTGCCAAGCGGATCATCTAGTTGGAATTTCCCTTCCTCGAAAAGGATCATAGCGCCCAATGAGGTGATCTGTTTAGTCATGGAAGCAATCCTGAAGATGTC
>JBGUED010000438.1:0-2690 GCA_041821525.1 Candidatus Aminicenantaceae bacterium
GATGAAGAAGGGGAGAGCGATGACCAGGGAGGTGATCAGCATGAGGACCATGGAGTGGGAGGCGACATCGTCGGCCCCTTTCTTGTTCTTGGCCCCGATCATGCGGGATATAGCAGAGCTGCCTCCTACGCCGAGTCCCGCCGAAAGGGCCATGAGCATGAAAAAGAAGGGGAAGGTGAAGCCGACTGCGGCCAGGGCGTCCGGCCCCAGTCCCGAGACCCACAGCCCGTCCACAAAACTGTAGAGCGTGTGCACAGACATGGCCACCATCATGGGGATGGATAGTTTGATAATAGCTTTCTTCGGATTTCCTAAGAGTGTTTGCACACCTTTGGTGGCCGGCGTGGCGGCCTGGTCGGACGGCTTCGAGTTTGGCATGAAGCGCCTATTATATCCTGCTTACAAATTTAGTCAACGGGAACAGCTGAGCATGAAAACCGAAAACTCAGAGGAGATTTATTCGTATTTAAGGTAGAAGAATCCAAGGAGGTAAATCTATGTATGGATCCCATATCTCTCGTCGAAAATTTGTAAGATCGGCGGCAGCGGAAGTCACCATGGGGAAGAACAAACTTGCTGCCTGGAAGCTGGTGTTGTTCTGTGTGGACCACATCACGCACCACCGCGGCCAGACGGTGGTTTATCTCAGGCTGAACGGGATCAAGCCCCCGCAGTATCGCTCTGGCTTCTTCGGCTGATTACGATCATTCCCTGTCGATGATCCCAAGGGCCTTCTCGATGAGCTCATCCCGGCCGTCCCGGACACCCTGGATTGTTCGTTCCGCATAGACGGTAGGCTGGATGCCGATCGTGTGGTGCTGCGATCCATCGTGTTTGACCACCCTCATCCCTGTGTAGATAAGGCGGAAGCCTCCGGGCAGGACAAAAGGATTGATGTTGCCGTTGGCTCCGGCGGTCGGCTGTCCCACAATCTCGGCCAATCGGTAGTGTTCGATGAAGCTCAGGAAAGATTCGGCATAGCTTATGGCTCGGCCGTCCGTAAGGAACACAATCCTGCCCTTAATGTGCGGCTCCTGGACAGGTATTCCCCAGCCGGAGTTCCGGTAAGTAATCTGTTCCCTGTCTGGATAGATGATCTGGGGAATCCGCATCCAGGCGTCCGAAGTGTCTTTTTCCGAAAGCAGGTGGGAGATCACCCCATGGTTTCCGTTGGGATAGCCGCGGAGGTCGAAGATGACGCCCTTGGCAGTGGCGATGTCATCGATGCGCGCCTGGATATCCTTCCAGGGAGCCTGGTCCAGGTTGATATAGAAGACGCCGCCCTCGAGTTCCTGTATATTCGGCCCTTTATCTTCCTTGAACGGCATTCTACTGGTTCTTTTAAATTCCGTCTCGATGATCTGATCGCCTCTTAGTAATCTGATTTTGGCCGTGGAGTCGATCTCCCCATAGCCCAAGCGCCACAAGGCCTTGGAGTGTTTCCATTGGAGCGATCCGGATATGTACTCTTCCGAGTCTCGCATTGTCTGCGCCATCTCTTCCCCATCGATCGTCAGGATAATGTCTCCCTTTTGGAATTTGTCGGGTTCCTGAGACGCCATGACGACAAGCCTGTCCTCGATCCATTCCGCACCTAAAGGCGGACCTGCCTTGTTCATGCTGTCCTGGCTGTAAACATTTCCGTGTCCATCCTGGAGCTGGGCGACCAGATAGTTCAGAGTCAGGAAAAAGTCCTCCTCGGTATCGTCTTCCAGTGCGCGTTCGAGGGAGATGTCCAGCACCTTGTCCCAGTCCACATCTATCTGGTCGAAGTAGGGGTAAAAATGCTGGAATACATTCCAAGCGATGATGATGTCTCCCAGCCTGAGGTCCTGCGTCTCGGAGCCCGGGTTGGCAGCCAGGGTGGAGGCCAGATTTGCCTCGAGTGCGGCGAGTGCCCCTGCATCTGTCTCGCCGAGTGTCCCGACCTCATCGCTGTACAGTGCAATCGGGACCTGGCAGCACAGGTCCCTTGTCAGAGGCTTGCGTATGAGCTCGCCTGCTTGCGGCTGAACCTCAAACAGCGGCTTTGTCAGCGTTGTGTATCTGTTTTCCACACGCAGGCTGGCCCGCCCCTCGTGCGCAGCACTGCCCGTGATCTCATAAGAATACCCCTGGCTCGGTGTCCCCCAATTTTTGGGGCGTCCTCCAAGCTCGCCCTCTTCGAATCCCGAGTTCTGGATGGGGAGACGCGCCCAGTCTCCCTCCTCTGCCTTGACCTCGACCAGAAAGCCGTCCATCCAGGCCTTTCCCTGTCCCAGAAAAAGGCCTCCGAACGCGATGGATCTGGCATCGGCATCGATGGTTCCGTTTATCTTGTATTCCTTCCAGATATCCGACCGGATGGGGCGATCGCTCATGTTGTCGAAGAAGCCGGGGGCCCCGCTCTCCCGGTCGACACGCAGCCACAACAGGGCCTGGTTGCCGTCTCCCCGGACCTCGGCCTTGACATGCGCTTTCAACCGGATCTGCTTGCCCCGGTGGGCGGCCACGTCCAACATCTGGTTAAAGGCCGCCGAGCCGGTCCCGAGAGAGAGCCTGTTCTCCCGGTTCAGGCGGATGCTCTTATAAAGAGATGAGGCACTTCCTGTCCCCATCCCCTGATGCTGCCAGGCGACGACCTTGAATTGGCCTGCGTTCGGGAGTGAAAGCTCCGGTGGTGGCCCAGGCTCTTCTCCCTCGGCATAGAG
>JBGUED010000439.1:0-2689 GCA_041821525.1 Candidatus Aminicenantaceae bacterium
ATCGGCGCCCTTGCCCGGCAGCACGGCCTCTGGTTCCACGTGGATGGCTCTCTGGGGGGGGCAGCGCTCCTCAGCCCCCGCCACCGCGACCTCCTCAAGGGGCTCGAGCAGGCGGATTCTTTCGTGTGGAACGCACATAAACTCATGGGACTGCCCTTGATCTGTTCAATATTCCTGGTTAGGGAGAAGGGGAGGCTCATCGCCTCTAACTCAGTGGCCGGAGCCGATTACATTTTTCATGAAGACGGCCACGGCGCGTCGGACCTCGGGCCTCATTCTCTGCAGTGCGGCCGCCGCGTCGATGCCCTGAAGCTGTGGCTGAGCTGGAAATATTACGGGGATCAAGGCTATGCCGAGCGCACTGACCGCTTTTTCGAGCTGGCAGAATACGCCGAACAGATCGTGCGCGAGGCTCCAGCACTCGAGCTCATGGCGCCTCGTTCCTCGGTCACGGTCTGCTTCCGTTTTCGGCCGCCTGATACCGAGGATCCCAATGAGTTCAACCTCAGGCTGCGAAGGGAACTGGCCCGGAGCGGACAGAGCCTGGTCAATTACGCATCCCTGGATGAGAATATAGTCATTCGCCTGGTCATCGCCAACCATGAGCTGACCCGGGCGGATGTGGAGTTATTTTTTCAGAATGTGCTGACTACGGCCGAGTCCCTGCTGAGCCCGCCATGAGCGGCCCGCCTCCTGGGGGATCCGCAGATGTCCCTGTCGGACCTTAGTCCATCATTGCGATTGTATTTGTCATTGTGATACCTCTCCGTCATTGCGAGGAGCGCAGCGACGAAGCAATCTCACCGTTTGTCGAACCGCAGGTTCCACACCCGTCCCCCAGTCAGCAGGAATCCCTTGATCCGGCCCGCCTCGTCCCTTTGGAATTCCAGCTTCCGGAAAAACCAGCGGCGGCCGGTGAAGGTGTCTCCTTCCGTCCAGATCATCGGGATCTCGCCGTGCCGGAAATGGCGCGCCACCATCTTTCCATCCTGGAACACCAGTGAATAGCTTGTCTTGAGTTCCTGGCTGTAATACTCCCCTTCGAGTGTCTTCATCTGCATTTCAGAGAGGGATTGGGATGCGGCCCGCTTCCCCTGCATGGGGCGGCCGTTGGAGATCACGGTCAGGCTCTCCACATAATAGTCTTTATCAGGCCGGAATGTGATCACGACGTCCGCATCCTTGAGGAAGTAGCGGGCGATCGTCTCTGGGAAAAGCTCTGCTTTGCCCTGAGCGGAGTGCTCGGCAAACAGGCGGTCTCCTTCCTTGACGATCTCGAGCACGGTCCCGTCGTCCAGGATGTATCTCCCGACATAAATCTCATAGGTCATGGGATCGACCTCGGCGATCTTTCGCTCGCCGGGGGGAGTCTCGGGGCCCTTCTTCACAGGTACCGGCCGCATGTCCGCCTCCAGGCACATCTCCGCGATCTGGAGGCCGAGGCGGTTCGGGCTCATGCTCCCCAGATTGCTCAGCACGGCCACCGCGAACTCTTGATCGGGGAAGATCCCCAGCCAGGAACGGAAGCCGGCGTCTGAACCGCCGTGCGAGATCATGTGCACGCCCCTGTGGTCCCGGATCCCCAGCCCGAATGCATACGGGATCTTGCGCCCGTTGTTGAGCACACCCAGCTCCTGCATCTGCTCGATGACCTCAGGCCCTCCCACTTTGGGGTCCATAAAGTTCCCGCCCCATTTGAGCAGATCCTCGACCGTGGTGAAGAGGCTGGTGGCCCCGACATTGGCGTAACTCAGGACACTCTTGCGGAAACCCAGCTCCTCGTCGGGGCCATAGGAATAGGCCCTGTTTGGGACCACGAGCTCGTGGTTGTCGTGGAAATGCGTGCGGCCCATTCCCAGGGGCTCGAATATGTTCTCCGCGCACCAGGCGCTGAAGGTCTGGCCAGTGACTCTGGCCACGATCTCACCCAGCAGTGTGTATCCGGTGTTGCAGTACAGGTACCGCTCCCCGGGGTCGAAGTTCAGCTCCTTTTGGTGACTGACCATGGAGAGGATTTGGTCCCTTGTTATGACATCGTCCAGCCGCCAGCCAGCCATGGCCAGGGCCTCCCACTGGTCACGCAGCCCGCTGGTGTGGTGGATCAGGTGCCGGAGGGTGATAACCCTGCCGAAGTCCGGGACTTCGGGCAGGTGCTTACGGATGTCGTCATCCAGCGAGATATTTTCCCTGCTGCGCCAGCACGGTCACGGCAAAGGCCGTGAACTGTTTGGACACGGAAGCCACATGGAAGATGGTCGCGGGCGTGATGGGGACTCCGTATTCAAGTTGGGCACTGCCGTACCCCCGGCTGAAGACGACGTCCCCGTCTTTGAGCACGGCCACGGCCGCGCCAGGGGACTCCAGGGAGTCCCACTCCTGAAACAGCGCATCGATCCTGGTAGAAAAGGGATTTTCCGAGGGCTCATTTTTTGTCTGGCATCCTGTCATGCTCATGCCGATGATGATCAGTATGAAAATTGTGGATTTGAATATCTTCTGGTTCATATTGCGTCCTCTCCTTCCTTAGCCTGAGGAGCTTTCTTATTCTTTGTTAGGACAGTGTTCAATGGTGTCCATATTTACAATATCCTTTTGGCATGTCAAGAAACCTGAACGTTATCTTGAACCGAAAGCATTTGTCTCCCCCTCCTAGGCAATATTTTTTTCATAGAAAAACATGACATTATCT
>JBGUED010000440.1:0-2687 GCA_041821525.1 Candidatus Aminicenantaceae bacterium
AATTTTGAGCCCTTAATCAATAATCCGTAATACCTTATACCTAATCCTCATAACGAACCTTCTTCCGCAGATCCTTGGTCTGTCCACGCTTTGTTTTACTGTTCATGCGCTTCTGCTGTGAAGTTTTCGACGGTCTCGTGGGTTTGCGTTTCTTCTGCTGCACAACGGCCTTGCGAATAAGTTCAGCCAGCCGCTGCAGGGCCTCGTCACGATTTTTCTCCTGTGTATCCTTAGTGATCTCTGAATTCCCTACCGCGGCTGTTTGCCGAGGAGGCCGTCGACCAGGTCGATGGCCGCTGCAGCTTCCGCTGCATACCCGTCGGCCCCGATCTGCTCGGCAAAGGCGGCAGTCACTGGGGCCCCGCCGATGATGACCTTGACATCCGGGCGGATCCCCGCTCCCTCCAACCCAGAGATCACAGACTGCATGTTGACCATGGTGGTGGTCAGGAGAGAAGACATGCCCACCACATCCGCCTCTCGTTCCTTGGCGGCGTCCACAAACTTCTGGACTGATACATCAGCCCCCAAGTCGATTATTTCATAGCCTGCCCCTTGCAGCAGCATGCCCACGATGTTTTTACCGATGTCGTGCAGGTCCCCCTGGATGCTGCCGATCACGATCTTGCCTCGGGGCTCCACCTTGGCTGCCGCCAGCAAAGGCTTAAGCCGGTCCAGTCCCTGATTCATGGCCCTGGCCGAGACCAACACTTCGGGAATGAAGCATTCGTTGTTCTTGAATTTTTCACTCACGACATTCATGCCCTCAACCAGCCCGTCATACAGGATGCGCTCTGCGGTTTCGCCCTTTTCCAGGGCTTGTTCGATCATCCTACCGGCGGCTTCGGCGTCTCCCTTCTGCACTTCATCTGCGATCTGTTCATATATTGTCATGGTTGGCTCCTTCTATACCGCGTAATCTTCTGCTTGCATGGCCTTCAGATCAGCCGCGACAGCTTCCCTGACCTTGGCCGGCATCCCGGCTTCCCGTTCCAGCATGGGTTTCAATCCCTTGCCAACGCCGTCGTCGATAAAATAGGGCCGCACGAATGCGGAATCCCAGGTCCGCTGTTCAAAGCTGCGGCTTTCCAGGTGCTCGAAGAAGCTCTTGATTCCCCGTTCCGGGTCTCCCTCGATCTCCCGGAAGTAGGAGCCGTAGATGTGCAGGGAGTCGCTGATGTCCACATACCTGCCGACGCGCACGGGTTCGCCGATCTTTTCACCCAGGCCGGTAGCAATCTTGCGCATGAGGGTGGTGATGGCGATAACATTCTCGAACCAGGCCTTGAAAAGGTCCCGGCTGCGCCAGTGGGTGTTCATGTTGAACACGAGGCCGCCCTGCCCGTCCTCACACAACCGTCCCCATACCCGCTGCAGGCAGGGGGGATCTTCCGTAGGCGGGTCCAGCTTGGGATTCCAGGTGATAGCCTGGGCCCGGCGGCTGTGGCCGGCCTCCGCCAGTTTGTCGATCATGTAGGCGATCTGGTCCACGACCTTGTCTTCGATGTGGTAGTCGAACAGGCGGCCGTGGTAGGTGTAGGTCCAGCGCGTGTCCTGGCTTTCTGCGCCCTTGAGGATCTCCTCCAGCGGCTTAACCCAGTAGTCGTGGGCGCCGTGCACCACTTCCTGGACATACTCAGCCAGACCGCCCAATCCGTCGGCAAAGGAGCGGTGAAAGCGCGGCTGTCCAAAGGGTTTGTGAACCGCGATCATCACAGTAGCATCCCGGCTGGGCGGATCTTCCGGGCGGTCGTATTCGGTGCGGATGCTCGTGCCTTTTTCCCATACCTCCCGGATCGCCTTTTCATACGCCTGTGGGATGGTGTCGCCTTCGATCTTCAAAACCGGGATGTTCCCTGGATCCATAAGTCCTCCTAGCTCAAGTGTTGGGTGATTCAGATATTATGCACCTTTTGTTTATCACAAAGCCGTGGCGAGGAAAAGCCCAGAATCAAATTGTGACTCAATTCATGGTTTTAGGCCGCCGATAGGCGGGAGCGAATCCCTGAAATCACTTCGCTGCGCTCGTGATGACAGTGGCCGAGTCGTGATGACAGTGACCGTTTTTGTCATAATTTATTCGGATCGTTCACAGGCGCCGCAATCAACCTGTCGATTTCAGGATGTTCTCTAGGTTTGACGGCAAGTGGATACCTGTGATATAGAAAAATATTGAAAACCGGAGGGAGGGGAACATCCCTCCGAACATCATGGAGGGCAACATGAAAAAATTTCTATTTTTGCTGTGTGTGACCTTGATCTGCCTGAGCGGCCTGCTTAGCGCACAGGAGACATATAAGCTTCCTCCCAAAGAAGTCCTGGACATCGTGACCACTCCACCTCCGCCGAGAGTTTTTATGAGCCATTCGGATGAGGTCATGGTCCTGGGAGAGTACGAGGCCATGCCATCCCTGGCCTACATGGCCCAGCCCCTGCTGCGGCTGGCCGGGACGAGGATCCTGCCCCAATACAACAGCCGTCAGACGACAACCTTCTACACCAAGTTGACCATCAAGACGATCAAGGATGAGAAGGAAATCCCGGTGACACTCCCGGACGGGGCTAGGGTCGGATCCCTCAGCTGGTCGTATGACAGCCGGTCCTTCGCGTTCACTCGGCTGACGGACACCGGCTTCGAGCTATGGATGGCCGATGCCGCTACTGGGAAAACACGGCGTCTCACCGGT
>JBGUED010000441.1:0-2681 GCA_041821525.1 Candidatus Aminicenantaceae bacterium
GACCTGGTATCCCTGCTTGCCGAGCTCCCAGCCCGCCATGAGGCCGGCCGGGCCTGCGCCCACGATGGCCACCCTGTCCTTCTTATCGGGGGGCGGCTTGACTTTGGGCAGGCCACCGTTCCCATGCGCATAGTCCGTGATGAAGCGCTTCAGGTCCCGAACTGCAATAGGCTGGCCGAACTGGCCGGCCTTGCAGGTGGTCTCACAGGGATGGTGGCACACACGTGCACACACGCTGGGCAGAGGATTGGCCCACACATTGACATCCAGGGCCTCCTTGTATTTGCCTTGAGCGATCAGGGCGATGTAGGAGCTGGCTTCCGTCTCAATGGGGCAGGTGTGGTGGCAGGGGGAGGAAACGAGATGGCTGCATGTGCCGGCAGCGCACCGTTTGTGCTCGATGTGGTTCACATACTCGTCCTGGAAATACCGATAGGTCGTCAGGAAAGGATTGGGGGCTGTCTTGCCCAGACCGCAGAGGGAGGTTTCTTTGATGGCCATGGCCAGCTCATTAAGCTCGTCCAGTTCCTCCATCCTTGCCTTGCCCTGCTTGATCCGGGTGAGGTACTCCAGCATCCGGGGAATGCCCTCCCGGCATGGCGTGCACTTGCCGCAGGATTCATCCTTGACGAAGTTGAGGAAGAAATGGGCCATGTCCACCATGCAGGTGCTTTCGTCCGTGACCACCATGCCGCCAGATCCCATCATGGCTCCGGCCTCGGTCAGACTCTCGTAATCCACGGGCAGGTTCAGGTGCTCGGCCGGGAGGCACCCTCCCGAGGGCCCCCCGATCTGCACGGCCTTGAACTTTTTGTCATCGGCGATGCCGCCGCAGATGTCGAAGATGATCTCGCCCAGTGTGATCCCCATGGGGACCTCTACCAGGCCGGTGTTTTTCACTTTGCCCACAACCGAAAAGACCTTGGTGCCTTTGCTGAGCTCGGTCCCGATCGACGAGTACCAGCTCGCACCCCGGTCGATGATGACCGGGACATTGGCCCAGGTCTCCACATTGTTGATGTTGGTAGGCTTGCCCCAGAGACCGCTCTCCGCCGGGAAGGGCGGCCGCGGCATGGGTTCGCCCAGCCGACCCTCGATGGACGAGATGAGCGAGGTCTCCTCCCCGCACACAAAGGCGCCGGCGCCCCGAACCACTCTGATGTCGAAATCAAAGCCGGAGCCGAGAATATCAATGCCCAGGAGTCCATACTCGCGGGCCTGTTCGATGGCCGTGGTCACACGCTGCAGGGCTAAGGGATACTCGTTACGGATGTAGATAATACCCTCATCCGCGCCCATGGCCCGGCCGCCTATCAACATCCCCTCCAGCACGGAGTGGGGATCGGATTCGATGATGCTGCGGTCCATATAGGCCCCGGGATCGCCTTCGTCGGCATTGCAGATGACGTACTTTTTGTCCCCGACGGCATTTCGTGTGAGCTCCCACTTGAGTCCGGTAGAAAAACCCGCGCCGCCCCTGCCCCGCAGGCCGGCTGCCTTGATCTCGTCGATGATGCCTTCCGGAGTCATTTCCGTCAGGGCCTTGGACAGAGTCAAGTAGCCGTTGCGGGCGATGTAATCATCGATCTTCTCCGCGTCGATCAGACCGCGGTTGCGCAGAGCCACCAGGATCTGCTTCTTGAAGAAGCTGAGCTCGCTGATCTTGGGCAGGAAGGCCTCCTCGGAAGGCGGGATGAACATCATGTCCTTTACCGGGCGGCCCTTCAGGAAGTGCTCCTCGACCAGGTGCGGGATCATCTCGACGCTCAGGTGGTTGTAGTAGATGTTGTCGGGTTTTACGACCAGCAGCGGGCCGGTGTCGCAGAAGCCGTTGCATCCGGTCGTTACCAGCTCGATCTCCTGGACCAGTCCGTTTTTTTTTAGCTCCTCTTCCAAAGTCTGGTAGACCTCGAAGGAATGGTTGGACAGACAGGCCGATCCTCCGCACAGTTGCAGCTGCATGCGATAGATTTTTTTATTCATAGCACCCTCCTCAGATCGAACGTTCGCTGCCCACGGCAATGGCGTATTCTGTGACCGGTTCCTGGCCCATGATGTGGCGGTCGAAGATCTCCCGGGCCTTTTCCGGTGTCAGCTCCACATACTTAACAGGCACGGAATCGGCGAACTCGACCGTAGCCATGGGCTCCTTGCTGCACAGCCCGGCACAGCCCGAGGTGGTCAGAAACACATCCCGGGCATCGTTTTCCTCCAGGGCATTCATCATGGTCTCCATGATTGTACGGGCGCCGGCGGCGATCCCGCAGGTGCCCATGTGCACGGTCACCTTAACCTTGTAAGGCCCGTCCCGGCTCAAAAGGGATTTCCCCTTGGCGCTGTCCCTCAGGGCTTTCAAGTCTTCAATGGTAAGCTTAGGCATTCAGACCCTCCTTGGGGTGATTTGATCAAAACGATGGATCGGTTAGAATCGGTTGCAGGCAGGGCAGTTGCGCTGTCAATTACTTCCCTCTTTGATATATTATCTATAGTTATAATTTATCGCCACCTTATTGATATGTCAAATAATTATTTTACCTACACTTGATTCCCAGGGTAATCATCCGGAATCTGGCAAGAATTTAACCTGGAATTCGATTACGGGTTGAACTAATGAATTATGTGTGGTATTAATTTTTTATGTCGTTCGGATTGAGGGACCTGGGTCAGAACATCAAGCGTCT
>JBGUED010000442.1:0-2676 GCA_041821525.1 Candidatus Aminicenantaceae bacterium
TTGTGCGCATGGACAAACGCAACAAGGTGGCCATGGTAGAGCCCGGCGTGTCCTTCGGTGCCCTTCAGGAGGAGGCCCAAAGGGAGGGCTTGAGGGTGGCTATGCCGCTGGCGCCGAGGAAGACGAAGTCCCACGAATAGCCGGTCTCCTGTTGGGAGATCAGCGCGCGAACGGCCTCGACCGTCCACCGGGAACTGGCGTTCTCATAGCCGTCGGTCATCACCAGCACGGTTACATCACCAGGACGCTCATCCTCGGGCAGTTCGGCAAGCCCGCTGCCGACCTCGGTGACGAACCGGCCAATCGAGTCAAGCAATGCCGTACAACCGCGCGGCTCCAGTTCCAGCGGCGGCACAGGACCCCTTGCTCATCGCGGTAGATCACCTCCCCTGGCCTAGCCTCCTCCCGGATCTCGCTGTTGAGAGGGATGAATTCCTCCCCCCCGGCGGCAAAGGTCAGCAGGATGTCCCCCTCAACGTTGTCCAAGTCATCCCCTCCTGCCGGAATCCCGAATCTGAGAGAGACGAGGTTGTAGATATCCACCACCGGATTGATGCTGCGCAGGTCCGTCCCCTTGAGGATCATGCGGTACAGGCTCTCCACCGAACTTTTATACTTCTTGGGCTTGGCACCGAAGGCTGAAAACGCCCGACGCCAGGCTTGGATCCAGGGGATCTGGGACAGCGTTTCCGTTTCGTACTCAGCCCGGATCCTGGACTGCACCTCCTGTACGGCGGCCTTCACGTCCGGTGTGTCACGGGAGTTGTCGATCCCCCGGGCGAACACCACCCCGAGATGGAGGCCGGGAAAGGCATCCCATATTTCATCGGTGACCCGCAGCTGCATGCTCACACCGGTGCCCTGCTCAACAGGGCCGCCCCAGTCTCCCGGATGAGATCCCAGGCATCCCGGACATGCTGCTCATCCGTGGTGTGGGAATCGATGGCCATGCGGATCACATACTTTCCCTTGAGGCTGGTCTGCGTCAGCAGGAGGCGTCCTGTCTGATTGAGCCGCGTGAGCAGTTCGCGGTTGATCCGGTCCAGCTCCTCCTCCGGGCGCCCGTCATTCATCCGGAAGCAGACCAGGCTGAGAGGCACCGGTGCCATGACCTCGAATGCCCCATGGGCCTCCACCCATTCCTTGAACAACTGCGCCAGGCGGATGTGCTCCCGGATCATGGCCTGTATCCCCTCCACTCCGTAGGAGCGGAGCACGAACCAGAGTTTCAAGGCCCGGAAGCGCCGGCCCAGCTGGATCCCCCAATCCCGGTAGTTCTTGACCACGGCATCCACTCCGGTCTTGAGGTATTCGGGATGGATCTCGAAGGTACGGATCAGGGCCCCCTCATCCTTGACATAATAGGCTGAGCAGTCGAAGTTGGTGAGCATCCACTTGTGGGGATTGAACACCAGCGAGTCCACGAATTCCGCGCCGTCGAAGATCCACCGCTTCTCCGGAAGGATGGCGGCGTTACCGGCATAGGCGGCATCTACATGCAGCCAGACCTTGTGCCGGCGGCAGATCCGGCCGATGGACTCCAGTGGGTCGATGGCCGAGGAGGACGTGGTCCCGAGCGTAGCTACCACACAGGCGGGCTGCAGCCCCCGGCTTTTATCCGAGGCCAGGGCCCGCTCCAGCTCCTCCGGGATCATGGCGAACACCGCGTCCGTGGGGATCTTACGGATGTTCTCACTGCCGAAGCCGGCGATCTTGGCCCCCTTCTCCACGCTGGAGTGGGCCTCTTCCGAGACATAGACCAGAAGCGGCTCTTTGAGCCCCCGGCGGTTAGCTTCGAAGCCGGTGGCCTGCTCCCGCGCGGTGAGCATCGCCACCAGGGAGGCCGTCGAGGCCGTATCCTGTATGACACCGGACAATCCCTCGGGCAGGCCCAGGAGCTTGCGCAGCCATTCCAGCACCACCTCTTCCAGCTCTGCGGCGGAAGGCGATGTCTCCCAGATCATGCACTGCGCGCCCATCCCTGCAGTGAGCAGCTCCGCCAGCACCGAGGGCGGGCTGTTGTTGGCGGAGAAATAGGCGAACCAGGAGGGGTGCTGCCAGTGGGTCATGCCGGGTACGATGATTTCCTGAAAATCGGCGAAAACGGCTTCCATGGATTCTCCCTGCTGAGGTGCCTCGTCAGGAAGCTGCTTCTTGATGTCTCCGGGCTCAAGGGCGGAACGCACCGGATACTGGCCCACGTTCTCGAAATAATCCGCCACCCAGTCCACAAATCGGTATCCCCACTGCCGGAACTCGTCTCTGGTCATTCCCGACTCCTGATTCTTAGATTCTGTCTCATTCTAGATAATTGTGTCTCCAGAGTCAAAAGCAGCACTTGGCCATTCTCCAAGGAAAACGGCATAATCAGGCTGATTTTAGGAGAAATTCCGCTCTTTTATGTACAAATCGGGTGATTAAAAAAAAATAAAAATAATGCTTGAATTCTGGTAATAATTCGTGATATAATTACTGAAACGTTGCAGTTGGGGGACAGCAAGGATTCAAAAAAGCTTAATTTTTTCTTTATCCTTATAATTATCAATGAGTTAACCCACACTTGAGGCCTGGACATGGGCCTGGTCGCCCCTGCCTGTCGTCCTGCAATTTCCTGGGAGGAGAGGGCTAAAAGTACAAAATTTCACATTTCATGGAAAATTCCCCGATTCCCTGTGC
>JBGUED010000443.1:0-2673 GCA_041821525.1 Candidatus Aminicenantaceae bacterium
GCTTGACCAAGGGTTTGGCATCTGAGATCATGAGGCCCTCTGAGTTTACGATGGTCGTGTGCTGAACCTGATCGGCATACCCCGCCTTCACGATCTTTATTCGGGAGTCAAAGCTCTGGGCGGCCTGGTAGGCCTCCTGGACCATGGCGATCCGTGTACTCAAGGGATGGTTATGGGGATTCTGCTGCACGGGATAGAAGGTCTCCTGTGGGAAGATCGCATGCAGAGACAGGGCAGATCCGGCCTTCCCGCTGGCGATGGCCGCTGCGGTGCGGGCACCGTGCATGAGCTCTTTTTCAGCCAGGTCATTGGTGTAGGCATAGCCTGTGCGGGCTCCGGAGATGACCCGGATGCCCGCACCCAGGCTTACGCTCTCCGCTGTATCCTTGATGATGTCCTCTTCCATCCGGATGGAATTGAAGACTGTGTATTCCAGGAACACTTCGGCAAAATCTCCACCCCGGGAAAGGGCTACATCCAAGGTTTTCAAGAGCCGTTCGGGAGAAAGTCCGAAATGGTCCTCGTAGTTCAGAGCTGAGTTCGTTTCTATATTCATGGTTTTGTTAGATCGACATTCCCATTCTAGGTGAAGTCAGAGGGAAACTCAATCCCTGCTCGAGGGATTCCTGAAGCGCCGCACCAGGGGGGAGAAGACGGCCAGGAGGGCGGCGATTCCCAGGGAGTATTCGAAGAGGTTGGTGATCAGATGGACGCCGATGCCTGACATTACCGCCAGCTCGGGATCGAAGCCCATGAGGTGGAACGCCAGGGCCCAGGCCGATTCCCAGGTCCCGAATCCTGCCAGCCCCTTCACGGGCAGGAGCGAGGTGAACTCGGCCCCGGTGATGCCGAGTATGGTCTTAGCCAGGCTCAACGACCGCAGGGTAAATCCGTGGGAGTAGAGCAGGGCATAGAGCAGAAAATACAAGGAGCCGTATTTTGCGGCGCGCAGGAGCAGGGAGAGGCCAAAAAGCGGCCAGTATACGCGCCGGTTCCGTATCTGCGACAGTGCGGTCACAGTCTCACGGCCCGCCTCCAGGGATTTCACAGCCCAGGTATGCCCCTCCAGACCGGACCTGCGCAGCAGGAGGCCCAAGCCGTTGACCAGGAGACGGGAGAGGGGAACGATCCTCCACAGGATGAGGAACATCACTCCCAGGAACAGCAGGGCCAGAAGCAGCAGCCAGAATCCAGAAGAGGCCGAGCCTCCCGCCCCTACCAAGAGCAGAGAAACGACCAGGAAGGGGCTGAGGGTTAGGAAATCCATCACCACAGCCACCACAAACGAGGATGCTGCGGAATCGATTCGGAAGCCGAGCCGGGCATTCAGGACGTAAACATACGAGAGGGAACCGATTCGGGCCGGGAGGAGATCCACGAAGAGGTTGCGGATGAAGGTGACCAGGAACGCGGGTGCCCAGCCTATGGTTTCCGGTGCCAGCAGAAGTCGGTAGCGCCAGGCGCGAAGCCAGGTCCCTGCCAGCGAAAACGCCATGAACAGGAGCAGGGCGGGGACGTGCAGTGAGAAGAGGGTACGGCGGAGGAGGGCCGGATCGATCTGCCGGAACAGCCAGACGAGGAGGACAGCGGAGATCATCAGTGAGAGGAGAAACGAGAGCAGTCCTTTCCTGTGATCCATGGTCATATCCTACTTTAGCAGAGCTTCCCCGGTAATGCCATAACCTTGGAGAGGCAGATGCTTCCCCTGCGGATGGGCTTGCGTAATTTCGAGCGGTGATATATGATTCTAAATGACTTGCAGTCATCTTAGCCCGAGAAAGGTCGGGAACACATCATGAATGATCAAGAGATTGATGCCATCGTCACTGTCGCACTCCAGGAGGACATGCCCCACGGAGACGTGACCTCCGATAATGTCATCCCACCGGAATCTGACTCCGAGGCCTTGATCTACGTCAAGCAGCAGGGCGTGGTGGCCGGGCTGCCAGTGGCGCAGCGGGTGTTCGAGACTCTCAACCCTGCCACATCCTTCTCAGCCAATTTTACGGACGGGGAAGCGGTCGTTCCCGGGGACAAGCTGGCGGTTGTTCGGGGCAATACAGTCGCTCTTCTCAAGGGAGAACGGACGGCCCTCAACTTCCTGCAGCGCCTGTCCGGGATCGCCACGCTGGCCAGCCGATACGTTGCAGCCCTGCAGGGGACCGGGACCCGCCTGCTGGACACCCGGAAGACGACGCCCGGGATGAGGGCGCTGGAAAAGTATGCCGTCAAGATGGGAGGAGGTCAGAACCACCGCCTCAACCTCTCGGATATGGTCATGCTCAAGGACAATCACATCCAAATCGTGGGAAGCATCCCGGAGGCCGTTGGTCGGGCGCGCAGCAAGGTTTCGCTCGATATCAAGATCGAAGTGGAGACCACCAACCTGGAAGAGGTCCAGGCAGCGGTCGAGAGCGGCGCGGACATGATCATGCTTGACAACATGCCGCTGGCGGTGATGAAAGAGGTGATCGATTGGGTGGGCGGCCGCGTGCCGCTTGAGGTCTCGGGCAACGTCGACCTGGAGAGGATCCGGGAGATCGCGGAGTTGGGTGTGGACTACATCTCGGTGGGACGCCTGACGCATTCCTACCAATCTCTGGACATCAGCATGGATTTTTTGTGATGGATATAGACGTTCTGGTTATCGGATGCGGGATAGCGGGGGCGAGC
>JBGUED010000444.1:0-2671 GCA_041821525.1 Candidatus Aminicenantaceae bacterium
TTGCGGACTTTTTTGGGAGGATTCTGCTCGAGCTCCTTGAGCAGAACTTCCACCGCCTTCTCCAGGCTGGGGTCCCGTCCCTGGGCCACCTGTTCGGGCCGGTCCCAGATCTCGACGTCCGGGGCGATGCCGAGGCCTTCCACGGCCCATTCCCCCTCGGTGCTGATGATCCCGAAGGTCGGTACCGCCAGGTTGCCGCCGTCCACCAGGCCGGCGTTTCCGGACATGCCGACCAGCCCGCCCCAGGTCGTGGTCCCGATCAGAGTGCCCAGGTTTAACTTGCGGAAATAGTAGGGGAAGGCGTCCCCCCCTGAGGACCCGTAGTGGTTGATGAGCATGGCCTTGGGTCCTTCGTGGGCCACTCCGGGTGTCTGGTTGGGGACCAGGCCCCGCCTGCCCCAGTAGCTCACAATGGTGCGCGCGAGCAGATTGATCATCACGTCCGGGATGAAGCCCCCGCCGTTGTAGCGCTCGTCGATGATGAGAGCGTCTTTGTGGCCGAAGGCGTACATGCCCTTGTAGAGCTCGCGGTTGCCTGCCATTGACGTGTTGGGAACGTGGAGATATCCGATGCGGCCGCCTGAGAGTTTGTCCACCATGGCGCGCCGGGTATTTACCCAGTCGAGGTAGAACAGGTTCAATTCGCTGCTGATGGGCTTGACCATGTATTCCCGGGCCCCGTCTGCGGTGGGCTTGGTGTTGACCTTGAGAGAGATCCTCTTGCCCACGGTGTTTTCCAGGAAGCGGTAGGGATTGTCCTTGAGGGTTATATCGTGACCGTTGAGGCTGATCAGATACTCGCCTTGCTTGACATGGATCCCCTGCTCGGTGAGCGGCGCACGCGTGTTTTCGTGCCAGTTCTCCCCCTGGTAGATCTTGCTGAATGTGTAGCGGCCGGCCTTGGCATCGGCTGTGAATTCGGCGCCCAGCAGGCCCGTGTCCATACGCTCGACCCGGGGGAAATCACCCCAGTTGACATAGGTGTGGCCTACGTTCAGCTCTCCCACCATCTCTCCGAAGATGAAGTCCAGGTCTGCGCGGTGGCTCACGTAGGGAAGCAGTTTGCCGTATTTGGCCTTCATGCCCGGCCAGTCCACTCCGTGCATGTTCTTGACGTAGAACCAATCGCGGTAGATCTTCCAGCCGTCGTTGTAGATCTGCCTCCACTCCTTGCGGGGATCGATTTTCATCTCCAGGGCGTCGAGCTTGAGCGCGCCGTCACCGGGCTTCTGGTTGGGCACGTTGAGGTCAATGATTCCGTAGCTCGGTCCTGCTCGGTACAGGAATTTCTTCCCGTCTGCGGAAAGCGCGCCGTTCCTGATTCCCTGGATGACCACGGTATCTTTTTTATTCTCAAAAATGAACTTGTGCAATGCGCCGCCCGAAAAATACAGTACGCCGCCTTCCACGGCAGCCAGGCCGCCGTAATTGCCGGCCCTGGGGGGCAGGGCGATGATGCGGTCGTTTATCCCGTCGAATTCGATTTTCAGTGGCTCTTTGCTCTCGCTCTTGTCCGCGGCAGGCTTTTTCTTGTCTGCGGATGCCTTATCATCGGCTTCTTTGTCTGCCGACTCCTTCTTGACCTCCTCCACGTCGTTTTCATCCTTGAACAGGGGAGGTGTGTCATCGGTGAGCGCTACAGCATGGATGCGAGTGGCTTGGTTATACAGGTAGTCGAACTCGAAGCTCGAAAACGCCAGGTTGAAGTCGCGGTCGGAGAGGAACAAGAGGTATTTCCCGTCTTTCGTGAACACCGGGGAAAAGTCCGAATACATGTCGCTGGTGAGCTGCCGGGGTTTTGCCTCGGACAGCGAATAGACCCAGACCGCCTGCTGGCCGTTCTCGCCGTCCTTGGTGTAGACCACCCACTGGGAGTCGGGCGACCAGCCGTAGTCTCTGATGTCGAAGCGCCTGGCCCTGTCCACCATGGTGAGTTTTTTGGACTTTACGTCGAGGATCTGGAGATCCAGGTTCTTATCCGAGAAGAGCAGCTTGCCGCTGTCCGGCGACCACAGGGCGGCATACCGCCAGGAGTTCGAGTTTTTGGTTAACTGGATGAGGGCATCATCTTCAGCGCGGTCGATGACATAGAGCTCGTATTCCCCGGTCTTGTCCGAATCGAAGGCCACGTAACGGCCGTCAGGCGACCAGGTGGGATTCATCTCGCGGATACCCTGTGTGTTGGTCAGGTTGTAGGTGATACCGTTCTTGGCCGGTACCGTGAAGATGTCTCCCCTGGCGTCGAAGATGGCGCGTTTGCCGGTGGCGGAGATGTCGAAACTGGCGATGTTGTCCTTGACGTTCTTGAAGTAGGGAAGCAGTCCCGGGAAGTCATATTTGATATTGACCGTGATCTTGTCGCTCCGGCCGCTTTCCAGATCGAGCTTGTACAGGTGCCCGCCGTTTTGATAGACGACTGCGCCGTTCTGGCCGGAAGGCCAGAGCACGTCGTAGTCGGTGTGGCGGGTGACCTGGGCGATCTCCTTGGAAGCGAGATCGTAGGAGTAGATGTTGAGCACGAGGTCCTGGTCTGAAACGTAGAAGATCTTGTTCTGGTACCAGATGGGATGCTGGTCTGTGCCCTCGAAGGTCGTCAGCCTCTGCGATGTGTCGTTGGCCAGGTCATAGATCCAGACGTCCTGGGCGCGGCCCCCCTTGTAACGCTTCCAGG
>JBGUED010000445.1:0-2671 GCA_041821525.1 Candidatus Aminicenantaceae bacterium
GTCCTGCCAGAGCTTGGTCGAGATGAGCAGGACATCGGGTACTCCTGTGTGCTCATCCAGGGAATAGTGTTTGCACACCTCATAGTGCCGTGAGAGATGAAAGCTGGGTGGATTGTTCTCTGCCCCATCCACGACTCCCTGCTGCAGCGCGGAGTAGAGCTCGCCCCAGGCTATGGGCGTGGGGGACCCTCCGAAGGCCTTAACCATCCGGATAGAAGTGGGACTCTCCTGGGTCCTGATCTTCAAGCCCTTGAGGTCATCCGGATTCAGCACAGGGCGGTCCTTGGTGTAGAAGCTGCGGCTCCCGGCATCGTAGTAGCACAGGCCGCGCAGCCAGAAGCGCTCTCCTTCCAAGAGCAGCCTGCGGCCGATCTCCCCCTCCAGCACGCGGTAGCGGTGTTCTTTGTCCCGGAACAGGTAGGGCAGGCTCAGGACACTCATGGCAGGGACAAATCCCTCCAGGACACTGCATGAAACCTTGGTCATGCCCAAGCTCCCGATCTGGAGCAGCTCCAGGCACTCCCGCTCCGAACCCAGCTGTTCGCTGGGATAGATGTCCATGCGCAGCCGGCCGGCCGAGCGCTCTTCCAGACGGCGGGCCATGAATTCCATCGCCAAATGGACCGGGTGCGTGGGAGCGAGCCCATGGCCCAGCTTGATCACGGTAACCCGGCTGTCTGTCCGGCAAGCCGGGACAGCCAGGAGCACACACAGCAGGAGAACGGCGTTCAGGACTGACCGGATCAAGATGATCGCCCTCATCTACACGACCACAGGTTTTGTCACGACCGCATCCAGCCGGCCCAACCGGTTGACCAGTTCCTGATACATATCTTCGCCATCATACACACCGATGAGGGACCCACCCGATCCGGCGAACTTGGCAGAGGCCCCGCAGGCGCGTGCGCTCCGGATCAGGGACAGGTTATCCTCGCTGATCGGCATGATGCGGCGGCGCAGGTCGAAGTTCGCGTCCATGAGGGACCGTATTTGCGCGTGATCCTGCAGCAGAAGGGCCGCCTTCCCCTGCTCCGCCAGGGAGGCCAGGCTGACCAGGGCGGCGAGGACATCGGGATCCCCCCTTTCGAAGCCTTCGCGGATGGGATTGAGGACCCGGCCGGACACCTTTCCCAGCGCCGGCTTATAGGCCAGATAGAAAGGCGGCAGTGTCTTCGGGTCGAGTCGTTCATAGCGGCCGAATCCCTGTGTCTGGACGGCCTCCCGGTCCAGATCCATGAACACACACCCTTCATACACCTGGATCACGCGGTCCATGAAGCCGGCGTTTATACCCAGCTCGTCCCGCTCCGCCTCCAGGATCAGTGTGGGCAGGACGTGCTCGGGAATGTCCACCTCATAGAACGTCATCAGGGCCCGCATGGCAGCCGTGAGAATGGCGCTGGAGCCTCCCAGGCCCAACTGGCGGGGGATGGTGGAGGAATAATTGAGAGTAAAATTCCTGGCTGCGAGCCGGATTCCCTGATCCCGACAGTGCTCATAGAAGCGCTTGATCCCGGCTTTTACCAGACGCACTCCCCCGTAGTACCCGTACAGAGTCACGCTATCGACCAGGTTCTCCAGGCTGTCAAAGGAATTGTCGTCATAGTCCGGCGTCCCGATCCTGAGTGTGTCGCTCTCCTCGAGCACGACCTCGGCAGCAAAATTCTTCACAGAGACGGCGATGATCTTGCCGAAGTACCCGTCAGAAGGATTCCCCAGGATACCGGCCCTGGCAAAGGCGCGTCCCTCCACCTTCATGTTCGTCAGTCTCCTTGCCGGATGTGTTTGTGCATCCTCGTTAGATCAGAAAACCGCCTAGAGTGCCGCCAATACGCCCTGGATATACCCTACTGATTCGGCTACGCCCGCCAACGGGTCCTTGCCGTCCTTCTCGAACTCGAAAGATACTGCTCCAGTAAATTTGATCTCGAGCAGGGCCCGGCAGACCTCAGGGATGTCGATGACACCGCGCCCGATCTCGATGGTCCCACCTTCTGCGGAAGCCGCAGAGACATCCTTGATGTGCACGTCCAGTACACGGTCCGCCAGCTTCCGGATGGATCCAGCCGGTTCGACACCAGCCCTCTGTGTGTGCCCGACGTCCACACACAGCCCGAAGCGGGCATCCAGGCCGCGGATTCGGTCGTAGGCGCTCTGCGGAGTCGGGTATACGTCATCACCGGGCCCATGGTTGTGGATCGCCACCTTGATGTTGGTGAGTTTGATCTTCTCTTCCACCAAAGGGATCAACTCAGGATTGGGCACTCCGATGATGATCCTCATGCCGGCGGCCCGGGCATACTCAAAGGCGCGCTCGACCTCGGAACGGTCCTTCATGTAGATGACTCCACCACCATAGAGGTCAAGCCCTGCGTCCTTGACACGGGAGGCAACATCTCGAATCTGTGCGAGTGTGCTCTCCAGCGGAAGGTGAAAGCTCTTGAAGGCGATGCGCGTAAGCCCCAACCTCTGCGTCATGAGAAGGGTTTCCTCCAGCCCGAATTCCCGGAAGGTGTAGGAGGCCATGCCGAGAGTGAATCCCGAGGCAGCCGGCAGCGTTTCCGCTTCCCGAAACCCGTCACTCATCGTGTGGCGGCTGCCGATTGGCATTATCGCCGCGGCTGCGCCGAGGCCGGCGTTCTTCACGAAATCCCTGCGCGATGTATCCATG
>JBGUED010000446.1:0-2665 GCA_041821525.1 Candidatus Aminicenantaceae bacterium
GAGCCTTTCATGTCGGCGGGTGCCGTTTTCGTGTTCATGCGCACGCCAATGACCACAGCCGCGATCACCACCAGGAACAGGATTGTCAGGATGATCCGCCTGCGCCGCTTCTTGCGCCTCTTTTTCTGTATCGCATCTTCCATGGAAGGTCCTCCGTGTTTTGCTTAAGGAAAGACTTTTTGCTGTTCCCTTCTATTCTACTCTACAACATTCCCCCCAGGATTATTCATAAATTCGTATGATCTGGAGGGACAGGCCCGGTTACAGACGTCTCCTCTCTATCATTATATACGCAATTGAGCCGGGATTGTTCCCAGATTAGGACTTGGCCCTGCGGTACAGGGAGACGTGTTTGATATCCACGACCGTGTCGAAGCCGGCCTGGAGGGCAGGAAGGTAAGGGCTCTGCAGAGCTGGCTCTTCGTTGATGGACTCGACGATGAGCCGACGCTGGGGTGAAAATTCCCGGTTAAGCAGGTGCTGGAGGATGACCAGGTACTCGCCCAACCGGGGATCGTCGGGAGGCATTAGGAACGTCAACTGGCCGCCTTTCCGCTGCGAAATCAGGACAGGGTCTTTCCCACGGAAGACGACATGGTTCCCCTCGATCCGTTTTGGAAGGGAGCCGCGCATCCCCTCCAGGGGGATGCCGCACAGGGAGGCCGGGTCTAGGGCATTCATCCAGTAGACCGCCTCCTTTGAAAGCTCTTGTTGGAAAAACCGGAACGCCCGGTGGGACATGAACTGGGGGCCGGAAATCCCCTTGAAAAAGAGACCGGCCAGAACCTCTCCGGAAAGCTCCATGAGCCGCAGCGTTCGAAACACGTCCGGCCAGCGGAAGAGGAGTTGTTCCCTATGAAGGATCTCCCGAAAGAGGATCCCGTAGCGGTCGAGCAGGATCCGCACGCGGTCCTTGCGACTCTCTTCGAGCTCGATGAGATCTTCCCTGTCCTCCTGCGAAGGCTCGGGCAGTAGGAACCAGCTCCCCGGATAGGGCTGGGATTCTTTCCAGCGGGAGAGGTGGAGCCGGCGTCCTCTGTGGCCGTGTGCGTGGAGTGCCTTCTGTTGCCTTTCGACGGCATCGGCAACCCGAAAATCATTATCCAGCCCGCGGCGCATGGCACTGAACGTATCGTTGCTGATCCGTCCCTGCCAGACACCCTCCCACAGGCGATCTTCCAGAATCCGGATCCGTTGGCCCGACCTGGACAGCAGGACGGAGAAATCGTATCGGGCAGAGGGATCGGAGAATAGGGAGGCGACGCAATCTGCTTTTTGTTCCTCGGTCCCGCTCCCGTTTTCATCGGTGTTCTCATTGGGGGCGGCTGGGAGCAGCGCAGCGTCTTCTTCGAAAAAGAAACGTACTCTCCGCTCTTTGTCCCCCTGCCAGCGCAGCGCCCCCTGTCGGAGAAGGGAATCCAGCCAGTCCGCCGTGTATCCCGGGATCCGGGCCGGGAGGACCTCCGATTCCCACAAGCGAGCGGGAACCGGATATCCCACCAAGCGCTCCAGGGCTTGAAACAGGCCGTCTGCACCTTCCCTGGGAGACACCAGCTCCTGCATCCCGGCCAGGAATGCCTGCAGCTCGGAGATCTCGCGAGCCTGGACCTGCGGTGCGGCCGCGGCCCGGGCCATGCGCAGCAGGATCTCAAAATTTTCCGCGTCGCAGACCATGTCCGCCTCCGCGTCTTGAGTCAGCCGGCCGGTGATCAGGGCCTCCGCATCCTTGAGGTCCTCAAGCGCGGCCTGCAGCCGGCTCGCCTCGAGCCCCAGCCTGCCGGCAATGTCTTCGGGAGCCAGGGGGCCGTAGAACTGGAGCCACTCGCTGAGGAGGGAAGTATAGAGGATGTCCTGCTCCGTGGCCGGGAGCTCTGCTCTCTCGGAGACATCCGGGCTCGCGTCAGGATGCTTGAGTGGTGCCCAGTTCGATGAACGGGACGCGAACAGGCTTCCCTGGATATCCGGGAGGCGCTCCAGCGTCGCCACGACGACGGAGCCTGCATCAGTGATCTCCAGCCGCACGAGCTTGGCCCCGGCCTCATCCAGGGGATTTTCTTCGGGAGCCTGGTCGGCGGCCGCTCGGTCCCGCAGGACGGCCTGTACCAGGGCCTCCCATTCCACCCAGGGGATGAGCACGCGCTCCTTGACCCAGTCCACCAGTTCCCTGGCCGATACAGGCGCATACCCGGGATGGATCCGCTGCCGCTTGGCCTCGAACTCTTGTATGATCTTCTCCGGGATGACCGGCCTCAGGCCGGGGCTGAAGACCACCTCGCGCAGGAGATCCGTGCGCAGCCGGGAGGTCCTGTCTGCAGGCAGCCCGTCTGCGGCATACATGTACTGATTGATCTGTGCCCAGGTGAGCCCCTGTGCCATGGGGCTGGGGTGCGAGGTGGTACACTCGCTGACCCGGATGGTTCCGGAAGCGACCTCCCGCAGCACTTGGCGCAGCGCGTCCAGATCGAACTCGTCCTGCAGGCAGGTGCGCCAGGTCTCGAGCAGCACGGGGAAGTCGGTGAGCGACATCACGGACTGCAGCAGTTTCTGCGACCGCAGCCGGCTCATCCACAGCGGCATGCGCTCGTTCAGCCTGCGTTTGGTGAGCAGCAGGGCCCGGCCGGCGTTTTCACGGAAGCGGGCCCCGAAGAAGCCCGAGCTTTCCAAA
>JBGUED010000447.1:0-2663 GCA_041821525.1 Candidatus Aminicenantaceae bacterium
ACCAGGAAGCCTGCATCCGCTGTCGCATATGCTCAGAGGCCTGCAGAGAAGGCGCAATCGAAAGCCATCCCGAGACCGGAGAGCCGACCGGCATCTTCAAGGAAGGGGCCTCGCGGCTGTTGAAGGTCTCTTCATCCGTGGAGCTGACTGCGGAGGAGCGGGAGGAGAGATCGGACCAGGCTCTGGAGCTGGCGCTCACAGCCGCCAGGGAGACAGGGGTCACCAGCGTCCAGCAGCTGAACGGCGGATTCGAGCGGTTCATGCGCTTCAAGAATGAGGGCCGTCTGACCGCACGCGCCACCATCAATATGTCCCTCCCACGCAACGACGAGGGATTCGCTCGACTGGATGAGCTGAGACAGGAATACTCCCAGGACGACAACTGGATCCGATTCGGCTATCTCAAGATCTTCATCGATGGAACTCTGGGATCGGGCACGGCCCTCATGTTCGAGCCCTTTGAGGACGATCCCGACACCAGTGGGCTGCCCATGATGCCCTACGAGGAGTTCGAGGGCCGCATCGTGGCCGCGGACGCGCGAGGTTTCCAGACCGGAACGCACGCCATCGGCACCAAGGGCAACAACTTCGTGCTGAACGCCGTGCAGAAGTCCCGGGAAGTGAACGGCACTCGCGATGCCCGACACCGCAGCGAGCATGCCCAGATCCTGATCGACGAGGACATCCCGCGTTTCGCCGAACTGGGTGTGATCGCCTCCATGCAGCCCACCCACTGCATCACCGACAAACGCTTTGCCGAAAAACGCATCGGTCTTGAGCGCTGCCGCGGCGCCTATGCCTGGCGGCGTCTCCTGGATGCCGGCGCCAAGCTCGCCTTCGGGACCGACTGGCCGGTCGAGCCTATCGATCCGCTGGAGGGTTTATACGGGGCTGTATCACGTAAAGACCGGGCAGGAGAAGAGGGCGAGGGATGGTTCCCGGACCAGAAACTCAGCATGGAGGAAGCCATAGAGTTCTACACCCTGGGCGCCGCCTATTCCGAGTTCATGGAGGACCGAAAGGGCAAGCTCAAGGAGGGCTATCTGGCCGACATGGTCATCTTCAACCAGGATCTGATGACCATCCCGCAAGACCAGATCATGAAGTCCAAGGTGGACATCACTATCGTGGGAGGCAACGTCGTCTTCCAGCGCTGATATACCGACGATCCGGCCTTGGCTATCCCTAAGTCGCGATTCGTTCTAATCGGATGCCTGGATTATCCACGGGCCAAGTTCGCATAATCAAAACTCGAATTCGAGACCGAGGATGGGAAGCAGCCCCCACTGATTCTCGGTGTCCGGCTGGTTCTCCAGTGTGTTCCAGAAGATAAAGGCCACGTTCTTCCGGTCGTACACATTCCAGACACTGAAGTACAGGGTCAGATTGGAGCGCCCGAAGTGGAACCTCTTGTCTGCCCGGAGGTTCAGTGAGTGGTAGGGCTCCAGCCGCTCTCCGTTGATCCGGATCAGATCGAAGATACCGCTGTTGACAGCCTCGGAGGCCTCCTGATCAAAGGGAGTATAGGGCACTCCCCCGGCGTAGTTCCACTTGCAGCTGAACTCCCAAAAACGGCCGGGCCGGTATCCGCCCTCGACAGCTACGATGAACTTGTTGTCATACACACGGGGCCGCCACTCCCCTCCCTGATCCTGGTAGAAGGTGCGGAAATACGAGGCGCTGACCAGCCCATACAGCCTCTCCGCCAGCTTCTTCTGTATCATGACCTCCACGCCGTAGGAGTGGGCTCTGCCTGTATCCTCCAGACGCTCATGATAGGTGTAAAATCCATTGTAGTAGATCTCGTCCAATATGAAGAGTCCGGGCTGCTGAGGATCGAGGGGCATCTGCCGGTAATCCTTATAATAGGCCTCGAGTGTGAAGCGGGTGCTTTCCGTGATCAGGTGGCTGAGGCCCAGCACATAGTGCAGGGCCATGGGGTCGTTAAGCCCGCGGTGCGCCTCGTTCTGCAGGAGCAGGAGACTGGGCAGGTTCTGGAAGAAAACACCGGCGGCGGCGTTGAGGGAGGTGCGGCCGGTCAGACTATAGGATAGAGAGACACGAGGGGAAAGGTTCGTATTGCGGTTAAAAGAGAGGTGATCCAGCCGCACCCCCAGGTTCAGGCTCAACCGATTGACCGGGTTCAGTGTGTAGTTGAGGAAACCGGCATAGCGGCCGGAATCCTGCCGCACATCGATATGGATATCCGGATAGGGATTCCCCGCGACATCGATCCCGGCGCCCAACGCGTAATCGTTGTGAGTATCGAAGTACTGGACCTCCAGCCCGAAATTGAACCTGTGTTTATCCGAGACCCGGAAATAGTTGACGTTCCGGATGGTGTAGGCCTGCTCCCAGCTGTTGTTATCGAAGATCAGGGCATCGGAGGCGGTATCGGAGTAGATAATGTCGTATTTGATGTGGGAGCGGGAGAGCGAGGTGTTGGAGTAGCCATTGGCTCCCCAGGCCTTGAACCAGTTGAAGCCCAGCGCACTGTTCAGGGCGTCGTGGTATCCGTAGCTCGAGTCCCCCAGCTCCAGGGACTTGTCCCGGTCCCAACCGCTCTTATCGTCTCCCCAGACTCCCAGCAGTGAGAGGCTGCTGCTGTCTGAAAGACCGAAGCTTGCCTTCCCTTGGATATCTCCCCAGGCGGGTGCCGCTCC
>JBGUED010000448.1:0-2664 GCA_041821525.1 Candidatus Aminicenantaceae bacterium
GCGACGCACCATCGACATCAATCTGATGGGATCCGCCCACGCGTCCTACTGCGTGGCGCGGCACATGATGGAGAAAGGTGGAGGCAGGATCGTGAACGTGACCTCACGCGGCGCTTTCCGGGGAGAGCCGGAAGCCCCTGCCTATGGAGCGAGCAAGGCGGGCCAGAACGCCATGAGCCAGTCCCTGGCCCAGGCGCTGGCACCCTACAACATCTTCGTCTATGCTGTGGCCCCCGGTTGGGTTAAGACGGAAATGTCCGAAGAGGGCTTGGCCGGACCGGAGGGAGACACCATCCGCGGTCAGAGCCCCCTGAACCGGGTGGCTACGCCCGAAGAGGTAGCCCGGGCGGTCATCTTTCTGGCCTCTGAGGGATCAGACTTCATGACCGGCTGCATCCTGGACGTGAACGGGGCCTCCTATCTCCGATCCTGACAAAGAGGAAATCTGAAGATGAAAACCAACAAATCCCTGTTTATCCCGCTCCCACGGAACTCAGTCATCCGAAAACCGTCGACCCTGTTTGCTGCAGCCTTCCTGATCCTGCTGCTGTGCTCGAGTACGGCCCCGGCGGCCCAAGAGAAAGCAGAGGCTGCGGGCAAGGATTTTGTGTACCCGAGCGATACCTGGCATAGGATCAAAAATCCCGCTTCAGTCGGGTATTCACAGGCCGGCCTGGACAAGGTGACCGAGTACGTGAAGACCTTGGAAACCACGGGCCTCTTGGTCGTGGTCGGCGGCCGGGTCCTCTACGAGTACGGCGACCTTGAGCAGCTGAGCTACCTGGCCTCTGTCCGCAAGAGCATCCTCTCCATCCTGTATGGAAAATACGTGACGGACGGAACCATCCGCCTCAACACCACCCTCGAACAGCTGGGAATCTCAGACATCGATGGGCTGCTGCCCGTGGAAAAGAAGGCCACCATCGACCACCTGATCACGGCCCGCTCCGGGATCTATCATCCCGCCTCCAACGGCGGAGACAGCACCGCCTCGGCCCCACCCCGAGGCTCCCAGGAACCGGGAGAATACTTCCTCTACAACAACTGGGATTTCAACTGCGCCGGATACATCTTCGAGAAGCTGACCCACCAGACCATCTACGACGCCCTGGAGCGCGACCTGGCCGTGCCCCTCAACATGCAGGACTTCGATCGCCTGGCTCAGCACAAGTCGGGCAACCTCACCCGGTCCCTATATCCGGCCTATCACATCTGGTTGTCCACCCGAGACATGGCCAGGATCGCCTATCTGATGCTGCGGCGCGGGAAATGGGCCGGCAGCCAAGTGGTTCCCGCGTACTGGACCAAGAAGATCAGCCAGGTCAAGACGCCGGTGGAAGACATGAATCCGGAACCCTACCGCAAGGGCGACTTCGGCTACGGCTACATGTGGTGGGTTTTGGACGGTCCCAATGCCGTCGGCCCCTGGGAAGGTACTTATACAGCCAGCGGTGCGTACGGCCAGTACATATCCGTGCTGCCCGCCTTGGACATGGCCATCGCCCACAAGACAGCGGTGCCTCCTAACAACCGGCAGACACCGATGCGCGCATACCGAGGGATCATCGAACGGCTGATCGCCGCCCGCACAGATACAGATACGGATGTCCCCTGATTAAAAAAAATCCGGCTTAGCCTTCTGTTTTTTTGATAACGATCACTTCATGTGCCTGGAGCAAGTCGATGAGATCGACGATCTCCGGAAGGCAGCCCTGCGAGACTCCAGCCTTGGTAGCTATTTCCGAAACACTCATGAAGTCTTCCGTAGGGAAAGGCAGGTGATAAAGGAAGCGGCCCTGGCAGTCTGTCAGGCTGAACCGCCTTTCCACACGGGACCGGCCTTTCCCCTCATACACATAGACGGCGGAGATGCGGTTATCCCGGCCTTCCTTAAAGAGGGCGCCGGACGCCTTTCGCTCCCGGATCCGCCAATCCCAGTGTGCGGGCTCAAGACTTGAGTCGTAGAGGGAATCCAGGTCTATGGTGATGTGGATCTTCTGTTCCTTGAGCGTAAATCTGAAGTAGGGCCTCTTCTTCTCGGCCGCCTCCCTTTTGTCCAAAATCCCCGCGGCCTCCAGTCCTTCCAGGAAATCCTGGGCCGTCTTGACATGCAGCTTGAGCCGCGCTGCTGCTTCCGAAGCGGAGATGTCCCGATACATCACCAGCAGCCGAAAGAAATCCCGGGCATACTCTTTGGCTACCAGGGCGGCCAGCCGCTGAGCCGACTCGAAATCTGAGGTTTTTTGCATATTCATGGTCCCCTCCCTTCAGACGGAGTTCAGCCGCTCGATGATGGCCTTCGCCTCCCCATGCCTGTACATGCCCATGAACTGCTTGAAGAGATCCCCCAGAGATGCGCAGAGCTGGTCGAAAGTCAGTTCTTCCTTGTAGGCCTGATAGTCGGGTTTTGCGATCCGCACGGAGACCTCGCCTGCGTCATTGAAGGCGACGTAGGTCTCTTTGTCGTAGCTGTGCTTAAAGAACAACAGGTAGCTCCACATGTAGCGAGGGATGATCAAAACCACTCGGTCAACCTCAAACACAGGATAGGCGATCACATATTTCAAAAGGAAGCGGGCCAGTCTCCGGGCATCTTCCCTGGAGTAATCAGCACTGCCGGAGGGAAAGGGCCGGGCGGCAAATCCGTCCGCCGCTCCCTCCACC
>JBGUED010000449.1:0-2657 GCA_041821525.1 Candidatus Aminicenantaceae bacterium
CCACAATGACGAAGTGAGGGATACCGCAGTTGATGTCCACTTCCACCTCGACCATATAGGCGTCGATCCCGGCGAGTGAGGCGCTCCCAATCTTGAACAGCATGGTGTTCCTGTTCGATGAGACGAACGACTCCCCGGTTTTTTTTCACGATCAGGGGTAGGAGTGGGTAAGAACAGGCCTCAGGACTTGCTGCCGAATTCCCGGGCCAGCTTCTCGACTTCTTGCTCGATGTCGGTCTGACTGCCGAATTTGATTTTTGTCATCCGGACCGGGGCCTCTGCCTCATCCGTCACAAATTCGAGGTCGTCCTTGGCCCTGAAAGCTTCTGCATCCTTTGCGGGCGGGGCTGTCTCATCCGGGGACATAAGCATCGTGGCGGGCGGCTGGGGTTCGGGTGCATCCTGCGGAGTGGGCAGTTCTTCTGTGGGAGCCTCCTGTCCTTTGGACACCGGCTCCTCCCGGTTCTCCGGATTCGCTGGCTTGGGCTCCACTGCAGCAGCCGGCTCAATGCTCTCCAGCTCCACCTGCACCGGTATTTCGAGCTTTGCAGGTGCCGGTTTCTCAGCAACCGGCTCTGCCTTTTCCCCGAAAACCTTTTCCTTTACAAAAGGAACGGTATGCTTGGCGATCTCTTTGAGCGTCTCGAAAACCCCGATCCCGTTTATGGCGGAGGCTTCAACATAGGGAAGCTTGAGAGGGTTGAGCAGACTGTTGAAGGTTTCCACTGGGATGAGATTGTCCAAGTCGCGTTTGTTGTACTGGAAGATCAAGGGGATGAAGTTCAGGTCGACGTTGAATTCCAGCAGGTTCTTGCGCAGGCCGTCGAAATTTTCGAGGTTGGCGTCCAGGAGAGGGATCTGGGAATCCGCCACAAACACGATCCCATCTGCCCCCTTGAGCACGCTTTTGCGCGAGGCACCGTAGAAGACCTGTCCCGGGACCGTCATCAGCTGGAAATGGATCTGGAAGTCGCGGATCATTCCGGCCTTGATGGGCAGCAGGTCAAAGAAAAGAGTCCGCTCGATGGGCGTCTCCAGGCACAAAAGATCTCCTCGGGATTCGTCGTCCAGCTTGCTGTAGATGTAGCGCAGATTGGTGGTCTTCCCGCTCAACCCGGGGCCATAGTATACGACCTTGATCGCGATGCTTTTGGTAGTGTAGTTTACGAACGCCATGATTCCCTTACCTTCTTAACATAATCCGCGTTATAGAGTCAATAAGGCCTCGCTCCTGAAGCCTGAGGGCAACGCACGGGACCCTATTCATGCCAGCCCCTCTTCGGACATCAGATGTTCGAAGATACGCTCATACTTTTCCATGATGCAGGGCCAGGCATAATTTTCCCGGACATACTGCAGACCGTTCCTTCCCAGGGAGTCGCGCAGGCGCTCGTCTGCCAGCAGGACGGATGCAGATGAGGTGAATTCGGAAGCCCCGCTGTACCAGAGCCCGCAGTTGCCCTGGACGCAGTGCTGCCTGAGCGGCTCGGTCTGCCCCTGGACAAGGATCGGGGTTTGCACAGCCAGGGATTCCAGCGCCGCCATGCACAGGCTTTCCAGGTGGGAAGGATGGACGGTTGCCTCCGCTGCGGCCATGGCCGCATTCTTTTCCTCGGGGGATACAAATCCGAGGCAGCGGATCTGGGGGTGGTCAGGGATGTCCATCAACTGCTTGCCGATCAGGACCAGGTCCAGGGTCGGCTGCGACCGGGCCAGAGCCATGAAAAAATCGATGAGCTCGACACAGCCCTTGCCGGGTTCGATACGCCCCGCATACAGGAGGAACGGGCCCGACAGCCCATAAGTTTCCCGGAAGGCCTGCTCATCAGTCGTATCAGGGACCTCGACTCCGACTCCCACAATGTCCTGGTATTTCCCGGTAAATGAAAATCTCCGGGCGAGCATATCCCTCTCCGCAACCGTGTTGAACACAAAGGCTCCCGGCGAGGTAAACATATCCTGCATGATGTCCAGGTACAGGGCTGGTTCGTCGTGGGCCGTGGGCACCAGCGCTTTGCGCCGGGGGACGCGCTGGAGTCCCCAGTAGGTGTTGTAGTAGAGATAAGTGAAGAAGACGAACACGTCGTGGGAGGAGTGCTCCTCCCCCAGGGCCTCGAGGAGGGCCGGGCAGCAGGGACCTTGCCGGTCCATCCAGTCGATCTCATCCTCCTCCGAGTGAGGATTGGCAAAGATCCAGTCGGAAAACCGGTTAAAATCCTCGATGTCCCGCTCCTTGTCGACAGGAAAGCGCTTGACGACCACGCCGTTCAGCAGGGTCTCGCCGGGGTGGAATTCGTTCCGCCAGGTGATATAGTCCTTGGCTGTGGTGGTGTAGACTGTGCAGTCATTACCGGCGGCGGCCAGGCGTTCCGCCACCTGGCGGCAGTGCAGCTCTGAGCCACCCATGACCTCCTTACCATAGCGCTGTACGACGAATGCGATCTTCATTTTGGTCTTCAGTGTGTGCCCAGCCGTGATCTCTCTGAACCAACAAGCATAGATTTAGTCGTTCCCCCCGGTCAAATTTGAGAGGTTTTTTATCAGGTACTGCTCCAGGTCCTGATCCTGGTAATCCCGGAGCCGGGCCCTCTGTCCCGCGATAATCTTTTTTTTCAAGGTTTCGTCCCCTGCCACGATGTGGATCAATTCCGCCACCC
>JBGUED010000450.1:0-2636 GCA_041821525.1 Candidatus Aminicenantaceae bacterium
AGCCCTTCTTATTCAACAAGGCGATCACGCGGCGCTCCGGGCCCAGGCCCAGGTTGACGGTTCGCCCCCGTCTCTCCACCCTGTCGACATAGCCTAATAACTGCCGTTCCGGAACCACACCATCCGCCTCGGGAACATTGTCACCTTGAATGAGATAGTGTGATTTCCGCCTGCCGATGATTCTGTGGACGGCCAGGCCCTGATTATGCGGATGGATGAAGGCCACGACCTCTCCCATATTGGCTCTCCTCCCCAGGAAAGGCGAGATCGTAACCACGTCACCATTCCTTATAAAAGGCGTCATACTGAAGCCTTTGGCCAGGAATCGAAAGGAGCGGCCTTTTTCCAGAACCGCGGTCATCAGCTCAACAAGTGCGGCCCCTGACAGGGAGATTTCTGTCCCTTGTTTAACTACAAAGGACGGCTTAAGGTTTTGCGGCTTCAACCAGAATCCTTCGATTCAGGAGCTCCTGGGCGAGTCCGGTTACGTCATGTTCGATCTCTTCGACTGGGGTGTCGTAATCCTCCCGCAGTTCTGCAGCCACATCCCTGAGGCTCCTGCTGCCGTCAAGCCTGTCCCAGATGGCCCGGCCGGTTTCATTCAGGGTGAATAGCTCACCCTCCATGTCGCCGACGCCTGAAGTCAAGGGCACTATGATCAATTCCCCCTCGATCTCACGAGCCACCACTTCGTCCGAAGCCTTATAAAAAGCATCGATGTCAATCTTTGTCTCCATCGCTTCCTCCGTGCTTCCCGAATATCTTTGTCACCCTGGCTTTCCAGTCTTTGACCTCCCAGGCTCTTTCTCCCGGGGAAAGCAGTCCCAGATCTACAGCCTGACAATGTGCCACCTCACAGAAATACTCCACCGGCGTTTCCAGGTCACCGCTCTCCGCCCAGGATTTTGCCGGACACTGTTCGCACAAACCTTTGATAAAACACACCGCACACCGCGCCAGGTACTTGGGGACGGATGCGCTTCTCGCCTTCAGTTGAGGGAAAAAATTCTCCAGCGCATCCTTGAGAGTTCCCTTGCTTAGATCATATACCGTATGTGGATGTCTCAGCATCATACAGTATTGCAGCCGGCCGTAGGCGTCTATGCACCCCCCTCCGGGGCCGGCACTGCATGCAAACAGCTTATCTCCGGTGGGAAACATGAATTTCCCGCAGAATTCCTGCATTCCTTTTTCATAATCCACCCGGTCTCGTGACAGGACCTTTATTCCTATTTCAGGAGAGATTCGGACCTTTTTTATAAGATGATTCCTCTCCTCAGAATCGCGCCGGCTGCGCAGATCCAGGAACATGGAGTACAGGGGAGGCCTGTCCATCCAAGGAATGGTGGCGGCCCAGGTTTCAAACTCCTCGATCTCGTGGAGGGTCGGTGAGAGCAGGGTTCCTTTCACCACAAAGGGAACGTTTTTATCCAGCAGTAGATTGATTCCCCGCCAGGCCGCCTCAAATGAGCCCGGCACACGGCAGACGGCTTCATAGGATTGTTTGTGCATGCCGTAAACGGAAACTTCAATCATCTCGAGAGGAGGGATCCGGGAAAAAAGAGAAGCCAAGCGCGGAGTGATCAGGGTCGCGTTGGTAAAGAGCGCCACCTTCAGACCAAGGCGGCGCGCCGCCAAGTAAAGCTCCTCAAAATCCTCTCTCAGAAGCGGTTCGCCCCCCGTAAACCTGACCGTCAGGAATCCGACAGATGCCACCTGTTCGAGCAGGGACTTCCAAGCGGCAATGGAAAGTTCCCTGGCCTCGGCCTCCTTGTCATCTGCGGGAAGATTGATGCAGCAGTGGATGCAGTTGTTGTTGCAGCGCTCTGTGAGCTCCATGTCTATGCGACCCAGAGGTAACCGGCCGTTTTTCCAAAGAGGAGACTCAAGACTCGATCTCTTAATGGCGTAAGGATTTTCGTTCATGGACGTTACAGCGAGCGAAGGGATTCGATGATCTCACCGCTCTTATTGAAGTACATGGTGTAACAAGGTACGCCTTTTACCAATGTTTCTATGAAGGACAGGGTTTTTTCCCACCAATCCGTGGTTTCTAAGGGAGTGATCAGGCAGGCCAGAAGATTCTGCAGCGAATCCTTCCTATCCTCCACGGGAACGATGCGGTTGCCTGGGGATTGCTTCAAAAAGAGGATTGCCTGGAGAGGAGCGGAGGCCGCCGAAACATCGGGTACATCCCCATGGCTCCAGGTCCCGTAGATCCTGAATCCTTCGGCTTTTTTTCTGACGATGATACGGTCGTCACACAGGATCTCCGCTTTCTCCTTTAGCATAGTGACCGTGGTCGATTTCCCGGCTTCAGAGTGTCCCACGAACAGGAAGCCCTTATCATCCAGTTTGACACCGCTGGAATGGAAGTAACAGCCCTCTCGATCTGCCAGGACCCTGGCTAGAAGGATCTGATCGGTAGGGAACATGGTAAGCGAGCCCAGTTTTCCTTCCCGATATAGCTTGTCATGACGGCTGTAGACCCTGGCATGGGTATGGTTTTCATTAAACACAGCCATACGGTCCAGCTCTTCATCCCGTTCCTGGGGAGGGATCCCCAGGTAGATCCAGGATGAGCCTTTCTGATAGATCGCCCAAGGGGGTCGGCGGTAGACTTCGGTGCCAAGGTC
>JBGUED010000451.1:0-2634 GCA_041821525.1 Candidatus Aminicenantaceae bacterium
TTTAAATAGTTCCTGAACATCGTGATACTCCAGAATATGCGGTTTTGAACAAATGAGGGGAGGGAGATGAGTATGAGCTTCCAGTACCAGAGGAGGGCATGGGCCTCTCCCCGGGTTTCCGCCGCGACAGAGAACTCCTCCTCCAGGTCGCCGAGGATGGCGGGATTGGCCCTCTGGTCGATCAGGAAGATGAGGAGGCGCTCGGCGAAGCGCGGCGGTTTCTTGCCCTGTTTCGTCATGTGCTCTCAGCTCTTGCTCAATGCTGTCTCGGTGTCCGGATCCCACAGCAGCCGCTTCAACTCCATGGCGGCCCTCAGCGCTTCGATCCCCTGACCCGTGATGTGATAGTAGTATTTCCTGCGGCCCCCGCGTTCCGGGCTGGGATCCCCGGTGGATCTGGCCACAAAGCCTTTCCGGGCCAGCTTATCCAGGGCGCTGTACAGAGTGCCGTAGGGGTAAGTCCGGCCGGTCTCTTCGGAAACATACTGCCGGATGGTCACGCCGTAGGCCTCTTCCTTGAGCTTCCATACCGCCAGCAGGAACATCTCTTCGGTCAGAGTGAGATCTTTCATAGGGCCTCCCGTCATTCATATGTACGAAAAATAGTATAAATAGGTTGACCTGTCAAGAGTATTTTTACGATATTTCGGAAAAATAGACTATTTGATACGGACGCCCTCGACTTCCATCCCCATGTCCGGGATATTGACCACACAGATGGTGTATTTCCCGTCCGCGTCTTTTTTGAATGCGAACTGATATTCCGCACCGTCGGGTGAGTATCCTAAAAATGTCGTTTCCTTGTCTACCATGGGCTCCAGGGTATCAGGGGTCTCGTTTTCGGGGGCCCCCATCAGGTTCCCGTCTTCCACCGTGAACACGAACACCATGAACTGCCCCTGGTATTCGAACTCGTAGTTTCCGGCGATCTGATCCAATAATTGGGGATCGATTTTCTTGTCCTGGATAATGCTCGGATCGAGGGCTGCTGCACTCAGGACCATGCTGAGGCCCATCAGGCCCACCGCAACCGTTTTCAAAAAATATTTTCTGCTGTTTGTCATGTCGGCCTCCTTTACCTTTATTATACGAAACAGTGCCTAAAAAGATCTGCATGTAACATTCCCAGGGAGAAAGCGTATAATACATCTAGCCAACCGGGGAAATTATCAAAGAGGATCATGACTGAAGGCAATGACTTGGTGATCGAAACATCCGGGCTAAAGCGCTGTTTCGGCTCCCTGACGGCGGTGGACAACCTGGATCTGAATGTACCGCAGGGAAAAGTGTTCGGATTCCTGGGGCCCAACGGGGCCGGGAAGACCACGACCATCCGCATGCTGCTGGGGCTGATCCGCCCGACAGCGGGCCGCGTCAGCCTGTTCGGCCAGGACGCCGGGAGTGATCGGGCCGCCCTGCTGGGTCGGATCGGTGCCCTGGTGGAAGCCCCTTCCCTCTATGTCCACCTCAGCGGGCGGGAGAACCTGGAGATCACGCGGCGGTTGCGAGGTCTGGAACCAGGCTGCATCGACCGCTCGCTGCAGACCGTGGGCCTGGCGGAGGCCGCGGACCGGCGTGTGGGGGGCTATTCCCAGGGGATGAAGCAGCGGCTGGCCCTGGGCCTCGCTCTCCTGGGAGAGCCGGAGCTCCTGATCCTCGATGAGCCGACCAACGGGCTCGATCCGGCCGGGATCCGCGAGATCCGGCACTTCATCCGCAGCCTGCCCCGGGAGCAGGGCATCTCTGTTTTCCTATCCAGCCACCTGTTGAATGAAGTGGAGCAGGTCGCGGACTCCATCGCGATCATCCGGAGGGGCTGCTTGATCTTCCAGGGGCCGCTGGAAGATCTTCAAGCCCGAAGCAAGGGGCACATACACGTGCGTGTCGATAATCCAGAAAAGGCCCTGCAGCTGATCCGGGAATTGGGGTATGAACACGCTTCCCTTGACGAGGATGGAGCCCTCATGGTCCCTGCTTCGGGAGACCGGGAGGCCGCTCGCATCAACTCCCGGCTCGTGGAACATGGCGTCTGCGTGTATGGGCTCAAGCAGGCACAGCCTTCGCTCGAAGACCTGTTCCTGAGTCTGACCAACGAGGCGCAGGGGGAGCAGTTATGATACGGCTCGGGCGTACACTGCGGGCAGAACATCTGAAGCTCAAAGGATCACTGGCACTGTGGCTGGCGGCCATTGCGCCGCTAGTGGTCGTGGTGATACAGTTTGTCATCGTGCTCGACAGGGGGGGCGCTTTCCTGGACAGCACGTCCAGCCCCTGGCTCTGGTTCGGGCGGCAGACGATCATTTTCTGGTCCTTTCTGATGCTTCCCCTGTTCATCACGCTCGAGACGGCTCTGATCGCGGGCCTGGAACACTCCGGGAACAACTGGAAGCATCTTTTTGTCCAGCCGGTGCCTCGTGGCACCATCTACACCGCCAAGCTGGCTTCCGGGATGGTTTTGATCGCCATCAGCCAGCTGATGCTTTTTCTGTACATCCTTCTTTCAGGGTGGCTTCTGGGCATCCTCAAGCCCGAGCTAGGCTTCGATGCTGCCCCCCCTGCGGGGGACATCCTCGGCTATGCGGCCATCACGTATGTCAGCTCATGGCTTCTTATCAGCCTGCACACCTATGTGGG
>JBGUED010000452.1:0-2631 GCA_041821525.1 Candidatus Aminicenantaceae bacterium
CTCCCAATACGCGCATGAACTTGGACTGGCCCAGGTCGATGGTCAAGAACTCCTGGATCAGCCGGGACCAGTGCCCGAAGCTGTCGTCACCCGTGAGGTTCTCGAACATCATCACCGCGACCTTCCTGCTCGCGCCTGCGGGAATCGCCCTGCTTGTTATCAAATAATAGCCCGCCGCAGCCAGGGCGATCACGGCCGCGGCAGCCGCACCCACATACCACCGCCTGCGCCGGCGCTCATGCCGAGTTACATATCGGGTCTCCTGCCTTCCCAGGTCGACGAGGATCTCATCCACACTCTGGTAGCGCCTGTCCCTGTCTTTCTCCAGACACTTCAGGATGATCTTCTCCAGATAGTCCGGCACCTTCTCGTTCCACTTCGAGGGTGGGGGAGGAGGCTCGTAGATGTGCTTGTGCAGGTACACGATCGTGTCGTCCGCATCGTACAAGCTCTGCCCGGTGACCATCTCGTAGAGCACTATCCCGAAGGAGAAGAGATCGGACCGCTGATCGACCTCCCCTCCCTCTGCCTGTTCAGGCGAGAAATACCGCGGCGTGCCGATGATATCCTTCTGCAGCTTGGAGTCGTGCTCTCTGGTGGATTTCGCCACCCCGAAGTCCATGGTGTGCACCCTGCCGTCGGTGTCGACCATGATGTTGCTGGGTTTCAGGTCGCGGTGGACGATGCCTTTTTTGTGCGCGACCCGCAGCGCCTCACAGATCTGTTGGGCGATCCCCACCGCGGTGTCGATAGACAGCTTACCTGATGTGCGGATCAGCTCCTTCAGGTTCTCTCCCTTGATAAACTCCATGGAGATGTACTTGATCTTGTCGACCTCGCCCATGTCGTGGATCCGGATCACGTTCTCGTGGGAGATCGAGCGGGCCAGCAGCATCTCCTTCTTGAAGCTTTGGAGAAATCGGGGATCCTTGGAGAACTCGGGGCGGATCATTTTGAGCGCCACGGTGATGCCGAGGTCGAGGTCCTCAGCCTTGTAGACACACCCCATGCCGCCCCTGCCGACCTGTTCTATTATGCGGTACCGCGTACCGAAATCCTGACCCGGGGAGAATTCAATGCCCTTGAACTGAGAAATCTCCGCCGGCGTGTAGGTCCGGGTTCTTTCTTTGATCCCGACAAAGCCGCCGCAGTCTTTGCAGTAGAGGCTGTCTATGGGTATCCGGGTCGAACAATCGGGACAGAGAACGGTGTCTTCCTTAATTCCCATCGTACATAATATTAGAAATAGTACGAAAATATGTCAACCTGCTTACTCCCACGTTCAGGTAGCAGGCAGCCCCTTCACTTGACTTACTCTACGAATTTCAATCAAATGTAGGCACTCTGACGAGCCTTTGATGCTCGATCTGAACGAGAGAGGTCAACATGCCTAAGATATCCGCGAGGTTCCCGATTGTATTGATCCTGGTCCTGATGGTGAGCATTTTTATGGCCTGTTCCCAGGACAGAGGTGCTGCAGACGCTGCTTTGGACCTGGACCAAACCCAAGACACTGACAAACCCTTTCGCGTCTGTGTCACTACCTACGTCTACAAGACCGTCGGGGATCTCAAGATCAAGGCGGATGTGCATCAGGTCGACGACGGCCTGACCAATCCCGTGGTCGTCTGGTTGCACGGCGGTGCCCTGATCACGGGCGGCCGAGAGGGAGTCCCAGCCTGGCTCAAAGAGGGTGCCCTGGCCGGCGGATACGACGTCATTTCCCTCGACTACCGCCTCGCCCCGGAAACCAAGCTCCACGAGATAATCCGCGATCTCGAGGATGCCTTCCGCTGGATCCATGCCCAGGGCCCGGGAATGCTGGATATTGACACGAGCCGCATGGTGGTCGCCGGAGCTTCGGCTGGCGGCTACCTGGCTCTGGTCGCGGGCTACCGCGTCGATCCTGCCCCCACGGCACTCTTGAGCCTCTGGGGCTACGGCGACCTCATCGGTCCCTGGCAGAGCGAGCCCAGCACGCATCCCCGCCACAACCAAACCCAGATGACGGCCGAGCAAGCCGAGGAGATCATGTCGCTCCCTCCCATCGCCAATGCTCGCAGCCGCAAGGGCAATGGCTGGGCTTTCTATCAGTACTGCCGTCAGAACGGGCTGTGGCCAAATCTGGTCTCCGACTTCGATATGGCAACAGAGCCGGAAAAATTCTTCCCCTTCATGCCCCTGAAGAATGTCACCGGGGACTATCCGCCAACCCTCCTCGTCCACGGCACCGAGGATTCGGATGTTCCCCACGAACAGTCCGTGCTCATGCAGGAGGAGTTTGTTAAACATGGTGTCGTTCATGAATTATTGAGCATCGAAGGTGCGGAACACAGCCTGTGGCGCGCCAAACCTGAGGACACCCAGCGCGTACAGAAAACGGTGCTCGAGTTTATCAGCATGCATATGAAGAAATAGTGCCACTTTTACTTTTTTAGATCTTGGACAAAAAACAACGTCTCAACAGAAGAAATTAGTTGTAGTCGGGCACCCTCGACATTTCGCGTAGCTTGTCCTTCAGCTCTTCAATTTCCCATTTGTTCATTTCTTCGTATTCGAAAACGTCATCCATCCCTATTGTTGCACCGATCCCGAGTCCGACTAGACCGCAGAGGAGGCCGATTCCCCCAG
>JBGUED010000453.1:0-2629 GCA_041821525.1 Candidatus Aminicenantaceae bacterium
GTATCAGGTTGAAGCTTCAGTAAAAGATGCAAATGGAAAAACTGTATTTACTGAAAGGAGTTTTAGAGCTGTAAAAAAGAAGAGGTGGAACTGGATTATAGGGTTCTCATGCCTGGCAACTTCAGCAAGAGCGAGCCGGGCTCCCTGGGCCCAGTGAAGGATCGCCGGCTTCGGACCATCGGGCGGAAGGGGGACTTCAAAAAGGTCCTGCAGGATATAAACCCCAAACTGAACCTGGTGGTGCCCAACAAGCTTTCTGACGACCCGGAAGCGGAGATGGAGGTCAACCTGGATTTCAAGGACATCAAGGATTTTCATCCCGACCAGGTCGTGACCAAAGTCGAGCCCCTCAAGGAGTTGCTTGACGCTCGGGAAAAATTGAAGCAGCTCAAGCTCCAGGTCCTGAAAGACGTCAAGCTGCGCAAGGCCCTTGAAGCCGTTCTCAAAGAGGGTGGGGGAAGTGTTGACGACCTGATGAAGAAGATAGCAGTGGCCGAAGAAGAGAAAAAAGAATAGACCGGCCGGAATAAATAAGGAGGACAAATATGGCAGAAGAAAAAAAGACGGAAACAGAAGTCGAAGTCAGTGCCGTCGACAGCCTGGTCGAAATGCTGGCGACGGACCAGCAGAAGGGTGCTGTCGCCGAGCTGATCAACCGGATCGGCAAAGAGGCAGAGGTCCATCGTGTGGGCGGGGCCCTGATCGACTCCTACATCTCCGAGATCGATAAGGTGTTGAGCGCCCAGATGGACGAGATCCTGCATCATAAAGACTTCCAGGAACTGGAAGGCACCTGGCGGGGCCTGCAGTTTCTAGTGCTGAATACCGAATTCAGCAAGGCGGTCAAGTATGAGCTCCTGGATGTGACCAAGTCGGAGCTGTACGAGGACCTGGAAGAAGCCGCCATGGGCGAGGGCTACGAAAAGGATTCCGGGCTGTGGCATCACATCTACTGGGGTGCCTACGACAAAGTGGGTGGCCACTCCTACACGGCCATGGTGTCCGATTTCGAATTTGTCAACAACCCTCAGGACATCAAGCTATTGCAGCATCTTTCAGTCCTGGGCGAGGCCTCCCAGATTCCCTTCATCTCCAACGCAGGCGCTGAATTTTTCGGGGAAACAGACTACAACTCTGTCATGACCAACCGGTTCCTGAAGGAACAGGTCAACGACGGCGCAGAGTACACGGCCTGGCGGGCGTTCCGAGACGACGACAGGTCCAAATATGTCGCCCTGACACTGCCCCGCTTCCTGGGCCGGCTGCCCTACAATCCCAAGGAAGATCCCACCAAAAACTTCAATTATGATGAAGGTATCTACCGGGATGGGAAGGACAACAGCCTGTGGTGTCATGCTGCCTTTGCCATGGCGTCCAACATGGTTAAAAGCTATGAGTCATGGGGTTGGAGCGTGAAGCTGGTGGGTGTCGATTCCGGCGGGATCGTCGAGAATCTCCCCATACCGACCTATGAGGAACACGGCGAGACCAAGCTCAAGGTCCCGGTGGAGGCTTCGGTGGGGCAGGCCAAGGACTTCGAGTTGGCCGAGATGGGATTCATTTCCCTGGCACATTGGGACCGCACCGATTACGCCTGCTTTTTTGAGGTGCCTTCTGTGCAGAGGGCCAAGATCATCAAGAACAATCCCGAAGCGACCGCCAATTATTCTGTCGGCGCACGCATGCAGTACACACTCCTGGTCACGCGCATTGCCCACTACCTGAAATACCGCCAACTGCGTTTCGTGGGATCGAATAAGGGCGCCCATGAAATCCAGGAAGACCTCTCCAACTGGCTGAGCGGCATCACTTCCGACCAACCGAGCGCGCCGGAGACTGTGATCGCCGAGCGACCGCTGCGTTCATTCCAGCTCGAGGTCCACGAGCTGCCGGAGAAGCCGGGATTCTTCAAGATCAGCGCTGAGTTCCGGCCTCACATTGCGATCACCGGAATGGACATCTCCCTGAGACTGGTGGCCTATCATTCCGGAGGAGAATAGGCTCGATTCAAGAAGTATAAATTCTAATTAATTGAAGGAGGTTTGAAAATGGCTTTTAAAGGTGAAGTATTCATCGAAGGACCGGAAGGAGAACTCGAGGGACCTCGCGAAAACAACAGCAGTCTCATCTATGAGTTCGATCACGAGGTCTATCTCCCGTTTGATATGGAGACAAACTTAGTGCAAGGCTCCCGTAGGCTGAAGGCGTTCTCGATCACCAAGGATATCGACAAGCTGACCCCTACCATTGCACAGTACTGCTGCCAGGGAGCGACCCTTCCCAAGGTCACCATCGTGCTCTTCAAGATCAAACCGGGCAGCTCCGCTGAAATACCCTATTTCAACTTCACGCTGGAGGAGGCACGTATCGTCCAGATCAACACCCTGATGCCCACAACCAAGAAGAAAGAGAACGAGAACGTCGGGCACTTGGAAAAGATCAAGTTCTTGGGCAAGAATTTCACATGGAACTTCGAGCCCTCGGATGAACTCGGAAAGGAGAGCGGAGCTCCTACGTTCCAGGAAATATCCTTCTGATTCCCGGGTACACGCTGTTCACTCCTGACAGGATTTATTTTTCTTTGTATTAATGCGGGGACCGGTTTAGCAGGTTTTACGGCCTGTGCACC
>JBGUED010000454.1:0-2629 GCA_041821525.1 Candidatus Aminicenantaceae bacterium
CGGTAGAGCAGGAAGCAGGCGTGAGGATCCATGGACCCGCCCAGGTGGTTGAGCATGTGTGTCACCCGTTCCACCAGGTCGCCCCGCCCGATCACGGCCCCGCCCACGATGTCCGAATGCCCGTTGAGGTATTTGGTGCAGCTGTGGAGCGAGAGATCGAATCCCAGCTCCGGAGGGCGGAAATTCACAGGTGTGGCAAAGGTGTTGTCGATGATAGAAACCAGGCCGTGTTCGCGGGTGAACCTGACCACCGCCTCCAGTTCGGGGACCTGCAGCAGGGGATTGGTTATGCTCTCCACGTAGATGGCCCGGGTCGAGGGTTTGAGCTGCGCGGCCCATGTCTCCGGTGCCGTGCCGTCGATGAAGTCGTAGGTGAGGCCGAATCCTGCGAATGCATGGGAGATGAAGTCCAGGGTTCCGCCGTAGAGGCTGTCCTGGGCCAGGAGGTGGTCGCCGGCCTTCAAGACCGCCAGCAGGGACGTGGTGATGGCGGCCATGCCGCTGGCTGTCACCAGAGCGGACTCTGCGTTTTCCAGGGCCGCGAGCTTGGTGTGCAGCGCCTTATGATTGGGTGTGTTGTTCAGCCGGATATAGGGGATGTCGTGGTAGCTATCCGCCGGGACATACTCATAGTTGGCCGACTGGAAGATGGGAGGGCTCACGGCTCCCAGCACACGGGGCTCGGGATCACCGGTGTGGACCAGCTTTGTATCGAAGTGGAGATCTTCTTTGTTCATGCCGCCCTCCTATTCTCGGATTCAAGCTATATCACATCATCTAAAAAATCTCAAAACATGCGCCCCTCCCATAAAGAATTTCTAATTCCATGAGGATAGAAAAAGCCTGCATGAATAAATATATCAAAGCCCAATTTATCTGAATTAGAAATGCTTCCATGATGCCGCGGTTAATATTCTTCATGAGAGGTTGTATGATTTACTGGCGTTTCCCTCGAAATTGGGCGCGGAATTTGATAAATTAAAGGAGATAGAAAAAAGAAGGACGACATGCTTCAAGTCCAGGGGCTGGAATACGAGTTTGGGGAGCGGGAGCTCCTGCGCGGCATTGACTGGGCCATCCAGCCCGGCCGCAGGGTGGCATTGGTGGGCCCCAACGGGGCGGGCAAGACCACTCTGTTCCGGATCATGATCGGCGAACTCAGCCCCCAGAAAGGCCGGGTGGTCAAACCCAAGAACTTCCGCATCGGGCTGCTCCCCCAGGAGGAACTGCCTCTTTCCGGGGGGACGGCCCTGGAGTCGGTGCTGGAGGGGTGCGGAGAAGTCTTGGCTCTGGAACACAAGATCCGGGACCTGCACGAGGCCTTGAACAGGGACCCGGACGATGAGGCGCTCCTTGAACGGCTGGGGGAGTTGGAGAGCCGCTTCGCCGCCTCCCGGGGGTATGAGTTGGAGACCACGGCCAAGACCCTGCTATCCGGACTGGGTTTTCCGGAGCGCGACTTCCTCCGCCCCATGGACGAGTTCAGCGGAGGCTGGCGGATGCGGGCTTATCTGGCGCGGCTGCTGCTTCAGGAGCCGGACCTCTTGCTCCTGGACGAGCCCACCAACCACCTGGACCTTCCCGCCATCGAGTGGCTGGAGGGATATCTGCTGGAATTCAAGGGCAGTGTCGTCCTGGTCTCGCACGATCGCTATTTCATTGACCGCCTGGCCCAGGAGATCTTCGAGTTGGACAAGGGTGTGCTGTCCCACTATCCCGGGAATTACCACACCTTCGAACGGCTCAAGCGGGATAAGGAGCAGCTGCTGCTCAAGAGATGGGAGGAGCAGCAGGCCGAGATCCGACGCCAGGAACGCTTCATCGAGAGATTCCGGGCCAAGAACACGAAGGCCTCTCAAGTCCAGAGCCGGGTCAAGCACCTGGAAAAAGTCGTGCCGGTGGAGCGGCCTTCGGAGCAGCGCCGTTTTGGCTTCCAACTGGTGCCGGGGGAGAAGAGCTTCAGGGACGTACTTGAGATCCGCGGCATGGGCTTCCGTTATGCCGACGGTGGGGATTGGGTGCTGAAGGATGTGGACCTGCATGTGCTGCGGGGCGAAAATCTTGCGTTTGTGGGACCCAACGGCTCCGGCAAGACCACCCTCTCCCGCCTCATCGCCGGTCAGTTGTCGATACAGAAGGGGATCCTGACGCTGGGGCAGCGTGTGAGGATCGGATACTATGCGCAGCATCAGGTGACAAGCCTCAACCTGGAAGCCACTGTTTACGAAGAAGTGGCTGCCACCGTGTCTGATGCCAACGTCCCGCGAATCCGGGACACCCTCGGAGTGTTCCAGTTCAGCGGCGACGATGTGGACAAAAGGATCGGCGTCCTTTCCGGCGGAGAGAAGGCCCGGGTGTCCCTGGCCAAGATCCTGCTTTCACCCGTCAATTTTTTGGTGATGGACGAGCCCACCAACCACCTGGACCTGATGTCCCGGGAGGCCCTGGAAGAAGCCCTGTCGCGGTACGAGGGGACACTGGTGCTCGTTTCGCACGACCGCTACTTCCTGGACAAGCTTGTGGGGCGTGTGATCGAGCTCAAAAACGGCCGGTTGTTCGAATTCACCGGCAACTATTCCTATTACATGGAAAAGCGTATGGAAAAAAATGACTACATCCCTGAGGAAGA
>JBGUED010000455.1:0-2622 GCA_041821525.1 Candidatus Aminicenantaceae bacterium
GGTAATGGATGCTCAGGAATTTCCCACGCGGCAGGACACGGCTATCGCCCACCTAGCCAGGGAATCAGGAAAGCCCCTGATCCTGGCCTTGAACAAGTGGGACCTGGTGGACAAAGATACTCTGACTATCAAAGATTTCGAGCGCATGGCCAAACAGAAACTGGATTTTGTGTCGTATGCGCCCCTCCTCTTTATCTCGGCCCTGTCCGGCCAGCGGGTGGTCAAGATCCTGGATAAAGCCGATGAGGTCCTGGCCAACGGCCGCAAGCGGATCGCGACGGCCCGGCTCAACGAGTTCCTGAATACGATCAACACACAGTTCATGGCACGGACTCGTAAGGGGACTAATATCAAGATCAAATACATGACTCAGCTGAAGTCCCTGCCCCCCACGTTTATTTTGTTCACTCATTCCCGGATTCCCCTGGCTCCGGCCTACGAAAAGTTTTTCGTACACAAACTGCGCGATACCTTCGATCTGCAAGGCACTCCGATCCGGATAGTGCTCCGCAAGAATTGACCTGTGAATGCAGGTCATTGCGAGGAACGAAGTGACGAAGCAATCTCATGATGTTTTTTCCGGTTCACGAAGATCGCTCCGCTCGTGCGACTCGCTCACAATGACGTATTACCCCTGGTGTTTGGGGGATTCTTGACATAATCGTCGGAATTGACTATAAAATTCTTTTCCTTTAAAATATACATACTCGAACAGTTAGGAGGTCTAGATGTCTCGACGAACCATACATGCGGCGCTCCTGGTCATCCTGATCGCTGGTCTGGTGTTTACTACTGCGGGATGTGAAAAGCTCAAGGTCAGTCGGCTTCAGGCAAACCACCATTTCACCAGTGCCAATCACCACTTCACCGAACAGCAATACCGGTTGGCCATCGAGGAATACGAAAGAGCCCTGCATTACAATCCCGAACTGGTACAGGCATACCGGTTCCTGGGCGAAAGCTACAAGAGTCTGTATAAGCCCGGCATGGATGATGAGGCCAACAACGAACGAGCCCAGAAAGCTCTGGATGCGCTGACCAAGGCCTTAGAAATCGATCCAAGCAACAAACAGATCATCCATTCCCTGGGTGACATGTATGACAAAATGCGGAATTTCGAAGAAGCGGAGGAGCTGTTCCTTAAGATCCTGGAGCAGGAACCCACCAACATGAGCAACTATTATGTCGTGGCCGGATTCTACAAGAGATACGCCGGGGAAGACAATGACCTGAAAGGCCGCGCAGAAAAGATGTACCTGCGCCGGATCGAGACCGATCCGAATAATCCCGAGGGGTATTCATACCTGGCTCAATTCTACGATGAACAGACTCCCATGCCGGAATTCGATAAGGCTCTTGCCGCGCATCAGATGCGGACCGAGATGGAACCCGAGAATCCCTTGGTGTGGTACACACTGGGTGTCAACCGCTTCCAGAAGGCGTACCGCATGCAGAACGTCCTCCCCAAAGCTGAGCGCATCAAAGTCTCGGACGAAAGCGAAGCTGCGCTGCTCAAGTCCATGGACCTCGACAACTCTCACGCGTTCACCTACGCCTACATCAACATGCTGTACCGAAATGTTCACTCCAAGCTCTACCCGGAGAGGGAGCAGAGCTACATCCAGAGGGCCGACACCTGGCTGGAAAGATACAGAGAGGTCCGCAAACGAGAGCTTGATCGGGAAAAACTGGAGAGAGATCTCCAGCGCGGGGAGATCCGCTAGTTCCCGCTAGTTTCATTGTATAGCTAAAACTTACTGGGGTCGAACGGTCCGCGTTTGACCCCTTTTTTTTGGACAGATATGTTCCTGCCCCTGAAAGATGACAATCCCACCTCCCGGGTCCCGGTGTTCACTCTCCTCCTCATCGCCGTCAATGTCGCGGTCTTTTTCTACCAGGCCCTCTCGCCCCAGGGGCTGGAGTTCCACGTTGTCAGGATGGGCGCCATCCCCTATGAACTCACGCATTTCACGACGCTGCGCGGCCTTCCCCGCCTCGCTCCTCCGCTGACGCTCCTGACCTCCATGTTCGTCCACGGCGGCCTCTTCCATCTGCTGGGAAACATGCTCTACCTCTGGATCTTCGGTAACAACATCGAGGATTATCTGGGCAAGGTCCGTTTTGTGTTGTTCTACCTCCTGGCTGGCCTGGGCGCTTCTGCAACACACGTCATCTTCCACCCCAATTCCCAGTTACCGATGGTCGGTGCCAGCGGCGCCATCGCTGGGATCCTGGGCGCCTATCTCGTTCTGTACCCCGGAGCCAGGGTTTTGACGCTGGTCCTCTTCTGGATCGTCCCGATCCCCGCGGCGCTCCTCCTCATACTCTGGTTTTTGGGACAGGTGATGAACGTCGGCCTGGGCGGGGGAGTTGCCTGGTTCGCACACATTGGAGGTTTCCTGATCGGTGTTCTTCTGATCTCTCGCAGCAGGCAGAAGCGGCCACCCGCTCCTTTTGTGACCCGCAGTTAAGTGCATTGATCGGGGATGCTCCCTCTCTGACCCATAGAACGGTTGACAGAAGCCTCCAGATTTAGTATATTTCTTCATCACTATAGGTATATTTTTTTTTAACCTATTCCGTTGGATAAGATTCTGAGGTTGGAGACGATGAAAACATACG
>JBGUED010000456.1:0-2618 GCA_041821525.1 Candidatus Aminicenantaceae bacterium
GGGGTAAGAACGGCCGCCTTGACCAGCCCATTGCCGGCCTGGTTCTGCTTGACATCCCCGGAGCCATAGATGGCTGCACCGTCAGGGGAATCGCTCCCGCCGTAAACGCCGTAGGTGGTGCCCCCTGTGGTGGCCGTGTTGTAGGCATAGAGGTTGAGCACCCCGTCGCGATCAGAGCTGAAGCAGATCAGGTCGTTGATCCACATGGGGGTACGGTCAGTCCCGGGATACTCCGTCAGGTTCTTATCTTCCTGGGTGGCAAAATCGTAGAGGTAGACCTCCTGGGCCAGCCCTCCCTGGTAGCGTTTCCAGGTGCGATGCTCGCGCGCCACACGGTTGTAAGCGATCTTTGTCCCGTCCGGGGAGAAGCTCCCGCGCGCGGCCTCGTAGAGGATGAGCTCCTCCAGCCCGGTCCCATCCGGGGAGATGAGGAACAGGCGGCTGAAGCGGCTGAAGCTGTGCCGGGTGGAGCTGAAGATGATCTTTTGCTGCGTGGAGTGCCACCCCACTACCTCGTCGGTGCCGGGGTGGAAGGTGACACGAGTGATCTCCCCGCCGTGCCGGTTCATCACATAGACGTCGGCATTGCCGTCATACTGCCCTGTGAAGGCGATAAGGCGGCCGTCCGGCGAGAACTTGGGAAAGTGCTCCTCACCATCGTGGATGGTGAGACGTGTGGCAGTCCCTCCTTCCACGGGGACCGACCAGATGTCCTCACCGTAGACGAACACGACCAGATCGTCGTGAATATCCGGAAAGCGCAGCAGGGCATTGGCCTCCTGCGACACCGCCGGCATCGCCAACAGCAAGGCGGCAAGCATCAGCGATGCCGCGAATCTTACAGAATAAGCATGCTGGACATTCCAGGTTCTGGAAAAAATCATGATCGACCTCCTTCAGCAGATGAGCGTGGGGTGAATCTTCAGATAATGAGGATTATAGTGAAATACGGCCCCTTGTTCAAACCATCGGCTGTAAAGGAATCCCTCTGCCGTTATGCAATGCGCCCCCCCCGTTCCAGGCTGCCCAGGCACAAAACGGCCCAGATATTGGGAGGAAACCCCGAGGGAATGTGGTAGAATCATCGACGAAACCCATGAGTGTCTGGCTCATCCTTTCCGGCATCCTGGCTCCGGCCCTGTTCTGGCTCGGATATTTCACCTATAAGGACCGCTTCCAGCCGGAGCCGTTCACACGGATGGGCACCTCCTACCTGCTGGGGATCGCCGCGGCCCTGGCCTGTGTGTACACTCTGCGGCTGCTTCTCCCGCTCCTCGGTCTACCCTATGATCCCAGCGCGCTGATAGAGGGCGACCGCCTGTCCTGGCTGCTCTACAGTGTGGGGATCACCGGGATGATCGAGGAAATGTTCAAATTTCTGCCCTTCGGGCTTATCGTGCTGCGGTTCCCATGCTTTGACGAGCGGACCGACGGCATCATATATGCCAGCTTCATCGCCCTGGGATTTGCCACCTACGAGAATATCCTCTATCTGCCGCATCTGGAGGGCCTCGAGCTGTTCGGCCGGGCCTTTGCCTCTCCACTCACCCACACCATCTTCTCCTCCATATGGGGCTATGCCGTAGGAGCGGCACACATGCAGGGGCGTTTGCGGATTCGGGCGGCATTGATCGGGCTAGGCCTGGCTGGGACGTGTCACGGGCTCTTCAATTTCCTGACCACCTCGCCCGAGCTGAGAGCCCTGAGCTCGCTCCTCATCCTGGCGGTCTGGATCTGGAGGATCCGCTTATTGGAACGGTCGGCGGACAGGGATCAGCCTCGCTAGAGAGCCCCCCCTCTCCGATTTTCTAAGCCTGAAAATATTGGATTTTCTGACCGCAGTGCTGCAGGAAGCGCTCAAAGTCAACAAAACTCAGCCCCACGGTCGCGGTATTGACGTTAGGATGGAAGTAGATCATAGAGGCCGCTTTGAGATCCTGGTCGATCAGCACCCGGACCTCTTTTGCGCCGTCGTTGATCAATCCGAAGGGCGAAACCGCCCCAGGCTCCAGGCCCAGCAGCCGCTCCATCCGCTGGGGAGACGCGAAGCTCAGTCGGTCCTCTCCCAGATGCCGGGTCAGGGCCTTCAGGTCTGCACTCTTGGAATCCTCTAGGATGACGAGATAGTGGCGGTTCCCCTTCTTGTTGCGCAGGAACAGGTTCTTGCAGTGGGCGCCGTCCAGGTCGCTCCAGTAGGATCGGGCCTGCTCCACTGTATACACCGCCGGGTGTTCAACGCGGGTGTAGGTGATGCCCAGGGATTCGAGCCGATCCAGCAGCTTTTGCTCACGCTCGCTTTCAGTCACGCGTATCCTCCACATCCGGCCATGAGGGCCAGGCAGGCCAGCAGCACTCCCCCGAATCTCAGTGTGTACATCACGCCTCCTCCAGGTCGATCTCCACTCGAATCCGATCTCTGACCTTTGCAGTCATGTTCAGGTAGAGGCTGCCTCCAATGGTTTCTGTCTGAAAAGAAGCCGCCCGACCATCGATCAGGGCCGTGACAGGCCTCTTTTGGGCGGGCAGCAGAATATGGCACTCCACATCGGATGCGGCAGCACAGAGCTCGAGCGAGAGAGTATCTCCTTCCATGACATATTCGTAGGCGAAGGAGGCCC
>JBGUED010000457.1:0-2606 GCA_041821525.1 Candidatus Aminicenantaceae bacterium
CTGCACGCCTATCCCGACCTGATCGCTGAGGGCCTCCCCCCCCACAAGGTCCCCGAAGTCTGGCTCTGGGCCTCAGAAGAGCCGGACATCAATTTCCGCTCCGATATCACCGAGACCTTCGATCTCAAGCTCAAGGCCCTGCGCTGTCACCAGAGCCAGATCAAGGAGCCCTTCTCCTCAGAGATGGAAAGATGGCTCTGTACACGGGCCAAGGATATGGCCGAGGGAATGGATTTCAAGCTGGCCGAGGGGTTTCATCGCGAGGAGGTCTGGTGGTAGCCCCCTTCACATGGTTTTTCACCAGCTCCTCGAATGCCCTATAGGTCTGTTCCGCCGTCTTGCCCCAGGAAAATCGCTCAGTCACATCCGAACGGATCTTCTCCCCCGTCCACAGGCTGTCCTTGTGCGCAAAGAAATACTGCAGGCAGGTAGCCAGCGAGGCCGGATCATTGGGCCGAAAGGAGAATCCGGTGGATCCGTCCTTGACAATGCTCTGCATCTTACCGATTTTGGACACCAGCACCGGTGTGCCGCAGGCCAGGGCCTCGACAACCACCAGGCCAAAGGACTCGTATAGTGAGGGCACCACCAGGGCCTCGGCCACTGAATAGAAGCGCTTCAGGTCTTCCTGCGGCATGGATCCCAGGAACTGGACCTTGTTTTCCATGCCCTGCGCGCAGAGCGAATCCCGGATACGCCGGATTTCCTCGTTGGCGAAGAAGTCGTCCTGTCCCATGCGGCCTCCCCCGATCACCTTGAGGCACACACGTGAAAAGAGCTCCGGCGCCTTCTCCCTGAGGATCCCCATGGCCCCGACGATATCCATGAGCCCCTTGACCGGCTCGATCCGGCCCACATACAGAAGGCAGGACTCGGCCTCGTCACACGAGGGCAGCTCCTCTGCCGGCACCGGGCAGAAAAGGTCCTTGTTCACTCCGGGATAGATCACCCGGAGCGAGTCAGCGGCAATCTCGAACTCCCGTGTCAGGCTGTCTTTCTCCTCCCGGGAGGATGAGATGATCATGTCCGTTATCAGGGCGAGGTGCCGCTCCGCCGCGTTCCGGTACTCGTGCTCCCCTTCCCTCAGAACCTGCTTTTTCAGAAATGCCAGCGTGTGATAGGTATGGACCAGGGGCAGATTGAAGCGGTACTTGATCCACTCCCCCACCAGGCCGGAGAGCCAGTAGTGCGAATAGATCAGGTCGTAGGGCTCCTCCTCCCCCAGCATGAACTCCACCAGGTTCTCGATAAACTCCGGCAGGAAATCATAGAGTTCCCTCCGGTCCAGGGGTTTTGCCGGCCCACCCTCGAGGTGGATCACTCTCAGGCTCGGGGAGAGCACGTGGATGCGTTTCCGGTCCGTGCTCTGGCGTCGCGTGAAGACGTCGATGCGCACGTCGGGGAACTCGGCCAGGGCTGCGCCCAACTCCTTGATGTAGACATTCATTCCGCCCACGCCGTCGCCCCCGATCAGGGAGTGCGGGCAGCAGTGAAAACTAAGCAGGCAGATCTTCATGGCGGATGGTCTGGTTACGTCACCTTGTCCAGTTTCAGGCTGTATATTGTACTGGATCGCGCGCCGAAATCAAGTTTGTATTTCTCTCGCCCCCTCAGGAAATCGGCCAGTTCCCTCTCCTCGGCGATGGCCTGGCGGATGGCCAGATCAAAGAGGTAGTACCCGGGGCTGGCTGCCGCGTACGCCTGGGCATAGGCCACGTTGTAGAAATACACGGTCCTTCCATAGTGTGCGGTGATGAGTGAAGCCACCGGCCCGGCCTCCCCCCCGGCATAAAGCGACAGCAGCTCGATTTGGCCCTGTTCTGCCAGCCGGGAGGCCACATCCCGAAAGAAGCCGGGCATCCCCGGCTTCTCCCAGAACCGGCCCTTCCCGGGATTCCCCTCCCGATGGAGGGCGATGAACGCCTTCATGGCAGGCCCGACCTCTTCCGGCCGTGAGGCCCTTTCCACCCGGGCCTGGGGCAGGGCCTCGGCACGCCGGGCCTTACGTCGCAGCTCGTGCCGGCATTTCCGGCCCAGGCCAGCGGTGTACTCCGGGTAGGAAGCCGGGAGCATGAGCTGCTGTGTCTCCTCGCTCTTCTCCTGCCGGCTGCGGAACCCGAAAGAGGGCGCCAGCTCAGAGACCAGGGACAGCGTGGGAGACGTCAGGCGCAGATTTATGAGCTCCATGCAAGAGATCCCGGTGGACGGCTGCGTAGCATACGCCAGCAGCGCCTCCAGAAACTTGCCCTCCCGACCCCGAGGGAAGAGAAAATCACAGTAATCGGTGACCTCATGGCCTGCCAGGAAACTGAGCGCATCCCCCCGGCGCATCAGGGGGGCGATCCCCAAGCTGCCCGTGGCTTCATCGGTCAGGAGGATCAGGTTCAGCGCATATCCCTGGGAGAGGTTCTCCCACCAGGACAGAAACCAATCAAAGGTCAGAAACAGGTCGGGCCGGGTACAGCCCTGGAGTGCCTGGTCCCAATCCTCCCGCAGCCCGGAAAACTCCTCATATTTCTGTATGATCTGTGTTTGCATGATCTGGAATGCCTGGGAAACAAGCCCCAAATTGTACCACATACCCCGGGTCGTGTCATGACCACCGG
>JBGUED010000458.1:0-2604 GCA_041821525.1 Candidatus Aminicenantaceae bacterium
GCCTCCTACGCTGGCCAGGGGAACGCCGTTCAGGACCAGGCTTCTGCCTCTGACATTTCCCTGGAATGAGACCTGGCCCGCGGTTCGCCTGAGGACACCCTTGCCTTCTCCCCTCCCCTGCCAGGTGAAAGGCAGGCCGAAAAGCTCAGCTAGGAAATCCGTCTTCACGTTGTAGCTCATCTGGAGTTCGAACTCAGGATCAAAGGGCGAGGTGAGCCGGCCGCTGGCCTTGACCACGCCGCCGGGGGTGACGATCCTGAGCTTTCGGATGTTGATCTCATCCCCCGATCCTTCCAGCGCCAGGTCCACCTGTCCTTCCAGGCTGGGAAGCTCCGTATCCCAGGTGAACGTGTTCTCTGTAAAGACAGCCTTGAGAGTGAAATCAGGGCCGTTCTGCCGAAAAAGGGCGTTGATGCCTTGGGCAAACACCCGTGTCTCACGGCCCCAGTAATACACCTCCCCGCCGCGGATAAGGCCCCTGTCGACCATGAAGGGGAGGGCCAGGCTCATCTCCCGGTTGAGTGGGGTACCGGAACCCGATCCCCCGGCAAAGATGCGGAGTATAGGCCGATCCACGAAGACGGCAAAGGGCCTATCTCGGGAAAACAGGGACCGCAAGGTGATCTTGACCTCGATCTTGTGGGCAGAAAAAAACGGAGACGAGGACACGGAGCGCACATCTTCGATGATCAGGGCAGGGGGGAAGGTCTGGATATAGGCCCGTTCGAAGTGCAAAGAGGATTCGATCCTTTTCCTGACCTGAGAGAGCACCAGGTTCTTCAGGATGGTGCTGGCCCCGAACAGCACGGCCCCGATCAGCGCGAGGATGATGAAGGACCTCAGCCGTCGACGGATCTTCAGTATGTACTGCTTGTAGCGCAAATTGTAAAATAAAGCCATTATATCAAGATATCAAATATAGCATTTTTTTTGGAAAATGCACAGGCAATCCCTCGAGAACCATTCTATGACTGCCCAGACTTATCCTGTCATTCACATATCGAGATCAGGATTACAGGGGGATTATCAAGTCAGTAGTGTCGACATTTTTTATGAATAATTCAGGCTAGGAGATTACAAAGAGGAGAGCCCCCGATTCCACAGATTCGCCTGTCTTGGGGCCGATGCATGCGATTTTTCCCGGCTGTGGGGATTTGATCTCATTCTGCATCTTCATGGCCTCCAGAATCAGCACCGCCTGCCCTTCCTCCACCTCTTCTCCTTCCTGCACCAGGATCTCGATAATGCGGCCGGGCATGGAGGTCTTGACTTCCCGACGCCCGGATCGCACACTCCTTCCTCCCAGAAGCTGGAGTGGGGACTTCTTGCCCACATGGATGTTTTTACCGTTGATGCAGACGGCATAGGAACTGGAGTTGGGGGAGACGATGACGTCGTACACCTTACCGTTGATATTGAGCAGGTACTCTTCAGGGCTGAAATATTCAACGCGGATGTCGAAAGTCTCGCCGTTCAGGTCCACCTGGATGCGGTTCTCTTCCTTCTCGCGCAGTTTCAACCGGAATTCTGTATCGGCAAAGAGAAGCGAGATGTTCATACTAGATCCTTCTCGAGAAGGCCTCCATGCGGCCCTTGATCTTCCAGCCGCTCCTGGACTTCTGCGGGCAGAGGGACAGCGACTGCCGGCTCTCCCTGTAGTTCCTGATCCCAGCCGCGATCAGGGCCACGGTCTTCTCTTCCGGATCCAGATTTTCCTCCTCTTTCTCTAGTTCCTCGATGAAGTGGGTATTGTAAACACCCTCGAAAAAGCGGGGATGCAGCAGGATCCGCTGGAAGAACGGGATGATGGTCTTTATCCCATAGACCTGGTACTCCGACAGGGCCCGAAGCATGCGGTGGATGGCCTCTTCCCGGGTGTTGCCCCAGGTAATGAGCTTGGAGAGCAGGGGATCATACTCCAGCGGCACCTCATATCCCTCATAGGTCCCGTTGTCATAGCGTACGCCCAGCCCGCCGGCCGGGGCGCGAAGTCGCTCGATCCGGCCCGGCGAGGGCATGAATCCGTTGTAGGGATCCTCTGCGTAGATCCGGCACTCCAGAGAATGGCCCGAGGGCCGAATTTCATCCTGGGTAAAGGGCAGCGGATTCCCTGCTGCGATCTCCAGCTGGCATTTGACCAGGTCGATCCCGGTCACCATCTCCGTGACCGGGTGCTCCACCTGGAGGCGCGCGTTCATCTCCAGAAAATAGAATTTTTTGTGTTTGTCGACGATGAACTCCACGGTGCCGGCATTCTGATAGCCCACAGCCTCGGCCACCTGGACAGCTACCTCCCCCATCTCCCGCCGCTGGGCGTCATCCAGGAAGGGAGACGGTGTCTCTTCCAGGACCTTCTGATATCGCCTCTGGATCGAGCACTCCCTCTCCCCCAGGTGCACGGTGCGTCCCTCCTGATCTGCCAGAATCTGGACCTCGATGTGATGGGGCTCCTCCATGTACCTCTCGATGTAGACCGAGGAATCACCGAAGCTGGACTGGGATTCGGACTGGGCCAATTGAAAGGCCGACACCAGGTCCTTCTCTTCCTTCACCAGGCGCAAGCCCTTGCCTCCCCCCCCCGCTGAGGCCTTGAGCAACAGAGGG
>JBGUED010000459.1:0-2598 GCA_041821525.1 Candidatus Aminicenantaceae bacterium
CTGCTGATCGCCAACTACATCCAGACCAAGTCGATCGATCCCCTCAACTCCGAGGCTATTGCCCGGGTCATGCAGCAGCTCCAGGACGATCCCCAGAACGAAGCCCTGAAGGAGCAGATCCGCGCACTCGACCTGCTGGCCCGGAGGGCCTATTTCACGCATCAATGGCAGCTCCGGACCGGGGGATATCTTCTGTTCACTTTTGTTCTGGTCTTCCTGATCGCCTTCAAATACATGAGTTCATTCCTGCCCTCCCTGCCGGACCTGAAGGAGGGCCCCCCGCCGGACGACACCTGGGAGAACAAGCTCCTCTCTCGCCGCTATATCATGATGGGGGGTCTGGGGCTGTTCTTCCTGGCCTTTGTGCTGGGTCTCCTCTCCCAGAGCGACCTGAAGCGCATAGGCCTGCCCGGGGCTCGGGGTGGCGGGGATTCGGGAGACTATGCAGATCTCGATGAGATGCGGCAGAATTGGCCGGGCTTCCGCGGCCCCGAGGGGATCGGGATTGCCTATCATACGGATGTGCCCACGGAATGGGACGGTGCTTCGGGAAAGAACATCGTCTGGAAGACCCCCATCCCCCTGCCCGGCTACAATTCTCCCATAATCTGGGGGAAGAAGATCTTCCTCTCCGGGGGAAACCGGGAGAGCCAGGTGGTCTACTGTCTCGACGCAGATTCGGGCCGGATCCTCTGGGAGGCGCAGGCGAACGATGTCCCTGGATCGCCTGCGGAGCGGCCGCGCCCCACCGAGGATACCGGCTTTGCCGCGCCCACCATGACTACCGACGGGCAGAGGGTGTTCGCCCTTTTTGCTACCGGCGACGCGGTCTGCTTGGATCTCGAGGGGAATCGGATCTGGGCCCGGAATCTCGGCGTACCCGAGAACCACTATGGGCACTCCTCCTCTCTGATCACGTATCAGGACCTGCTCCTGGTCCAGTTCGACCAGAACAGCGGGGGCCGGCTGCTGGGGCTGCAGGCGGCCACAGGGAACCTCGTGTATGATGTGCTGCGCGATGTGGAGATCTCTTGGGCCTCGCCGATCCTGGTCAATACCGGGGACCGGTCCGAGGTCATCCTCAACTCGAATCCCTATGTGATGGGTCATGATCCCCGGACCGGACAGCAGCTGTGGCAGGTGCGCTGCATGCAGGGCGAGATCGCCCCGTCACCGGCCTACTGGAAGGGGATGGTCTTCGTGGTCAACGAATATGCTCGGCTGGCCGCTGTCCGCCTGGGGCCGGAACCGGAGATCGCCTGGGAATACATCGACGACCTCTCCGAGGTGTCCAGCCCGCTTGCGGCCAACGGACTGTTGCTCATGCCGGCCAGCTACGGCACGGTCACCTGCCTGGATGCCGAAAGCGGAGAGAGGTACTGGATCGAGGAATATGACGAGGGATTCTACTCCTCTCCCATCCTGGTGGGCGACAAGGTGTACCTCATGGACATGGCAGGTGTGATCCACATCTTCCTGGCCGCCAAGGAATTCCAGACCATTGGCCGCTGTGAGCTGGGAGAGCGGGCCATGACCGTCCCCGCCTTCATGCACAACCGCATCTATATCCGAGGGGAGGAACATCTGTTCTGCATCGGGGAATAATCCCGATGCGTGGACAGCTCAGAGTGAAGACCAATGGAATCGGACAGGCAGAGCATGACTGAGAGTGACACGATCGAGCTGAAAGAGGTCGACCGGATCGTCGCGGAGATCGGGACCGATGCCGGCAAGGTCATCCCTATCCTGCATGCCGTGCAGGGAGTGTTCAACTACCTCCCCGAGCCCGCCCTGCGCAGGGTGTGTGCGCTCACGGAGATCACTCCCGCTGACATCGTAGGGATCTCCACTTTTTATTCCCAGTTCCGGCACAAGCCGGTCGGGAAGCACATCGTCCAGGTCTGCACCGGGACTGCCTGCCACATGAAGGGCGCAGAGCTGGTCTTTGATGCCTTTGGACGCGAGCTGAAGATCGAGGGGACAGGGGACACGGATCCGGAGGGCCTTTTCACCCTCCAGAGGGTGGCCTGTCTGGGCTGCTGCACGATCGCACCGGTCGTCCAGATCGACAATGTGACCTACGGGCATGTCCAGTCCGACCGCGTCTCTCACATCTTAGAAGACTTCCTCAAGGAACAGGACAGGGATCGGGACTCTGGGAACGGCCAGGAGCGGGAAATCCCGGTCGCGGCCGGGGAAATCCGGGTCGGCCTGGGCTCCTGCTGCGTGGCCAGCGGGAGTGAACGGGTCCACCAGGCTCTGGAACGGAGCTTTGCGGAGACCGGAGTCCAGCCCCAGGTCAAGCGGGTGGGATGCGTGGGCATGTGCCACCGGACGCCGCTCCTGGAGGTCTGCCTCCCGGACATGGACCCGGTCCTGTATGATAAGGTCCGCCCCGAGGATGTGAAAAAGATCGTCCTCAGGCACTACAAGCCCCGGGGACTCCGCCACCGGATCCGGAATGCGGCCTACGGCCTCATCGAAGACCTGTTTGTCGACCCTCCCGAAAACGGTTTCTCCCGCCATCCCCTGCATATGCGCGATCCCAACATCGAGGCCTTCCTGGGAAGGCAGCAGCACATCGCCACCGAACACTCG
>JBGUED010000460.1:0-2597 GCA_041821525.1 Candidatus Aminicenantaceae bacterium
TTTGTCCAGAGCTCGGAGGCCCTGTGGTGGCAGCGCACGAGAGGCAGGTCAATGCCCCGCAGGTCGAGGCCGAGGAAGGAGAAGATCTTCAGGCGGTCGAACATCCGGCGCACGATCTTCTCGCCGGCGATGTCATGGCCTTTGTTGGTGATGACCATCCGGCCGTGTTTGAATTCCCAGGCGGCTGTGGCGGGCTTGCCCACATCGTGCAGCAGAACCGCCAGCAACAGGGCCAGCCTGGTTGGCCGATCCATGCCGTTTATCCCTGCCAGCCGCACAGCCTGGTCCACAGAGATCTTGGTGTGCTGCCAAACGCTGTGGTGGCCGTAGGAGTCCTTCTCCGGATGGAATTCCGAGTCTTGGATGGACAGGGTCAGGGCAAAGAGTTCGGGAAGGAGCTGGCGGAGGGCGCTCAGTACGAACAATTCCTCCAGTCCGCGGGAGGGACGTGGAGAATCCAGCAGGATCTTGAACAGCTCCTCGGTGATCCGTTCGACACTGAGGCCGGTAAGGTCTACCGCTTTGGCGGCGGTGTACACATCGGATTCTATGGAGTACTCCAGGACCGAGGCGAAGCGGGCGGCCCTGAGGACACGCAAGGGATCCTCGGGGAAGGCCGCCGGATTGGTCAGGTGCAGCACGTGTTTTTCGATGTCCTCCCGGCCCTGAAAGGGATCGATGACTTCCGAATCCACCAGTCTGACGGCGATGCTGTTACAGCGGAAATCGCGGCGCTCCAGGTCCTTTTCCAGAGGCAGCTCAGGATCGGTATGGATAGTGAAGTCTTTGTGGCCCCGGACATCCGTGTCTTTAGGAATGTCCTTCCGGGGGAGTGCGATATCATAGGTGAAGTCGTCACATGTGAACTTGATGACTCCGAAGCTTTTCCCCACCAGATCGATCCGGCCATGAGGCTGGAGCCGTTGGGTGATGTCCTCCGCCGTGTGGTGCAGGATGAGCAGGTCCAGGTCCTTTTCCGGCACCTGGTTCCCCCGCAGTATATCTCGCACCCCTCCGCCGACCACATAAACATCCCGGTCGAACAAACGGACGAAGAGGTCGTGCTCACGAAAGGGGATCTTGAGCTTGTCCATCACAACTCCATATTAGGGAGATGATACCCCAGCCTCCGGAATATTTCAACGAGCGGAGCCCGATCCGGTCCAAGAGAGACACGTCCTCAGCCCCTTTCGTGCTCAAACATTTCGCCCGGCGCCCCTTCTGGGAACCTCTTCGAGATTTCGGTGCGGCTGTATCAGCGATGGTCGCTGCATCCTTTACCCTGGGTTCTCTCTGTAGGGAATCTTGGGGCGCGGTCTGGAATAATCAGGTTGGTTGGTGTATCCTAGAAGGTACCGCAGTACCTGAGGTAGAAATGCACAGAAGATGGATAATGGCGATCGCTCTGCTGGCAGCCGTGACAGGATCTGCATCGGCACTGGCCCTGAAAGACGACATCAAGATCACCCTGGAGGAGAAGCGGGTGGAAAACCTGAGCCCCGAGGGATTGGACCTGGTATTCTACATCAACCTGGAAAATGTCTCTTCCCGGGATTATGCCCTCTCCGGCTACACGTACAGGTTCGTGATCCAGGAACAGGAATATTTCCGGCTGCCCGAGACAAACCTGGACAGGATGCTTCCCCTGACTGGCGGCTCCCGGGAGATGATCCGGTTTCCTGTCCGGATCACGTATGAGCTCCTGCACCAGAGCATCGCCGGGATTCGAGATGCGCCCTCCGTCTCCTGCTACATCATGGGTGAGATGATGTTCGCGCGTGGGCGTCGCAGGGGAGGCGCCCTGCCCTTTGCCTTCAGCGCGGAGTTTCCCCTCTTCCAGGCCCCGACCGTGGCTGTGCATGCGGTCAAAGCCAAGGCCCTCACCATTGGAGGGGCAGACCTGGAGGTGGAGCTCCGGGTCTCCAATCCCAACGGCTTCAACCTGGACGTGGACGAGCTGGAATATGATCTTAAGATCGGCGGGCACCCGCTCAAGCAGGGGAGGCTCTCCTCCACTGTTCCTGTAACCGCATCTTCTGAGCAGTCCTTGTCCATTCCCCTCCTGTTCAGCTTCTATGAGGTGGGCAATGATGTGCATGGGCTCCTGCAGCAGGAGACCGTATCCTGCCAGGTTTCCGGGACGCTGGTCGTCCGCACGGAATGGGGGCGCTTGTCTCTCCCCTACAGGCTGGACCAGCGTGTGCCAGTCGAACGCTGAATTGACTCGATAGATGAGGGGGAGGCAGGACCTGGCAATGCCTGAGTTCAAACATCCCGACTTCGAAATCAGTGTCATCATCCCCACTTACAACCGGTCCGGCTTTTTGCTGGAAGCCATCCGATCGGTGCTGGACCAGGACTACTGGGCAGGGAGAGGGGCTTGGGAGTTTGTGGTGGTGGATGACGGGTCAACGGATGATACGGCCGAGACTGTCCGGCCGTTTGAGGACCGCGTCGCGTATATCAGGCAGCCTAACTCCGGAGTCAGTGCTGCACGCAACCTGGGGCTGCGGCTGACTCGAGGGAAATTTGTGGCCTTCCTGGATTCGGACGACCTCTGGGAACCGGGCAAAATCACCAGACAGATGCGGTTCATG
>JBGUED010000461.1:0-2589 GCA_041821525.1 Candidatus Aminicenantaceae bacterium
GGTCACTCCTGAGAGGGTCAGCAAGTTCGCCCCTACCTATGACAATCTGGTTATCGACGTGCTGGAGATGGCCTATCTGCGCGTAGCCAAGTCTTCGGCCGGCTCAGATTGATCCGCGTCTTAATCCATTATTTCCCCCACTTTGACAAAAATTGACACTTTTTCAGCCTCCATTCGACTCAATATAAGAAATGATCATGTGCCCTCGGAGTTTGCTCACAGCAGAAATGGCAAATGCTGCCGCACTGGTGACTCTCACCCCCCTTCGAATTCTCTCACCCCTAAAGGTGAGGGAAAAGGAGGGAAAATCACCCTGGATATCCTCCTTGATGGTGATTGACGGAAACGCCGGCTTTTGCGACCATTTAGGGACACTTTGGGAAAAAGATACTGCACAGAGGACAAAGCTATGCTGTCAAGAGAAAACCGGGAGGGATTCAGCGTCCTTAGTAATAGCGGCCTGGTGTTGACAAAAAATGTCAAAGTACTTACTGTAAAGGAATTACGATGGGATCGAACTTAGGAGAGTTACTTTTAAGGGAGAAGCTGCTTGACACCGAGCAGTTGCAAACCGCCATCGACTATCAGAAAAAAAACGAGGTGGCCATGGGGACCGCCATCGTGACTCTCGGGCTCATCACCGAAGAAGATATGGCCCAGGCCCTGAGCCGCCAGCTGGGCTACCCCTACATCAACCTGGATCAGTTCGAAGTCTACCCGGATGTGATCAATCTCATCCCGATCGAGATCGCCCAGAAATACCTCATCATGCCCATCCACCGGATCCGGTCCTTCCTGACGTTGGCCATGGTCGATCCTACCGATCTGGACGTCATCGAGGACATCCGCTTCCGGACCGGGCTGAGCATCCAGCCGGTGATCGCTTCCGAATCCGGAATATTCAATGCCATCAAAAAATATTATGGCACATCCGATTCTCTGCGGGTCAAGCAGATCGTCGACGAGATCGAACAGGCCGAAGACACCAGCGTCAATGTCATCGAAGAGGAAGAGGAAGATTACGATATCGAAGAGCTGGTTCAGTCCACGGAAGAAGCCCCGATCATCACCCTGGTTAACACCATCTTCATCGATTCCATAAAAAAGGGTGCCAGCGACGTCCATTTCGAGCCGTACGAAAAGGCCTTCCGTGTGAGATACCGCCTGGACGGGACCATGTACGAGATGATGAACTTGGCCATGAAGTTCAAGAATCCGGTCATATCACGCGTCAAGATCCTCTCCAACATGGACATCGCCGAAAAGCGCCTGCCCCAGGACGGTCGGATCAAGATGCGGGTGAAGATGGAGAGCGGTGCGCGCAAAGAGGTGGACATGCGAGTGTCTAGTGTGCCCACGATTTTCGGCGAGAAGATCGTTGTCCGTATCCTGGACAAGGAGATGCTCAAGCTCGACCTGACCAAGCTGGGATTTGAGAAGGAATCTCTGGCCGTGTTCAAAGAGGCGATCACGAGGCCGTGGGGCATCATCCTGGTAACCGGCCCAACCGGAAGCGGGAAGACCAACACGCTGTACTCCGCTATCTCTACCCTCAACAGCGTGGAAAAAAACATCATGACCGCTGAAGATCCCGTGGAGTTCTACATCCCGGGAATCAACCAGGTCAACATGAAGGAAGAGATTGGGCTCAGCTTTTCCACCACCCTCCGCAGCTTCCTGCGGCAGGACCCGGACATCATGCTGATCGGTGAGATGCGGGACTTCGAGACCGTGGACATCGCCATCAAGGCCGCCTTGACTGGTCACCTGGTGTTCTCCACCGTCCACACCAATGATGCGGCCAGCACAGTCCTCCGGCTGGTCAATATGAACGTCGAGCCGTTTCTGGTGGCCGACTCCGTGGCCCTGATCGTGGCCCAGCGTCTGATCCGGAAGCTGTGCAAGAGCTGCAGGACGGAACACAACCTGACTCCGGAGGCACTCATGGATATCGGGTACAGCGAGACGGACGCCAAGAAGGTCAAGGTCTACAAGCCCTTCGGCTGTAATGAGTGTCATAACACGGGGTATAAGGGCCGGACCGCTCTCTATGAGGTCATGGAAGTGACCGACGACGTCAAGGATCTCATCCTGAGCCGCGCCCACTCCCGTGAGATCAAGAAGGTCGCCATCGAGAAGGGAATGATATCTCTCAGGCGGAGCGGGCTTGTCAAGATCAAGGCGGGAATCACATCCGTGGAAGAAGTGTTAAGAGAAACCGTAAAAGATTTGGAGGTTTAGAATGGCCATTACCATACAAGAATTGCTTCAGATCGCAGTGGAAAACGATGCCAGCGACCTGCACATAACGACTCACATCCCCCCTCGCATCCGGGTGAACGGGATCCTGATCTCCATCGATCATCCTCCCTTGTCTCCGGCTGAGACCAAAAACCTGGTCTACAGCCTGCTGACAGACCGTCAGAAAAAGATGTTCGAGGAAAAACTCGAGCTGGACTTCTCCTTCGGCATGAAGGAGATGGGCCGGTTCCGGGGCAATGTTTTCATGCAGAAGGGCGCCGTGGCAGCCGCGTTCCGCCGCTTCCTCCCCACCATGTGGACCTTTGCTCAGCTGGGGCTTCCCCAAAG
>JBGUED010000462.1:0-2586 GCA_041821525.1 Candidatus Aminicenantaceae bacterium
GCTCCGGTCAGTCCAGGATCGGCCCGGAGAGGTTCACTTGTTTCAACACGGGGGGCACGGATTGGAAGGGCGATTCGTTCACCAAGAGGGTCCCGGTTCCCAGGGGGATGGTCCAATCCCTCTGGTGCGGTGTGCAGATCCCCACAGAGGTCGAGCCCGGCGAGTACAGCGGCACTGTCACCGTAGCCTGCGGGGATCTGCCGTCCCGGGAGGTGAAGGTCCGGTTGGTGGTGACTCAGGACGTCCTGGAGGATGCCGGGGACGGCGAACCCTGGCGGCACTCCCGTCTGCGCTGGCTCAACTCCCGTCTGGCACTGGATGACGATCCCGTGGCGCCCTATACACCTGTGGAGATGAGGGGACGGGTCCTGAACTGCCTGGGGCGTTCGGTTAGCCTGAATGAGACCGGACTGCCCTCCAGGATCCGCAGCTATTTCACAGCCGAGGTGACATCCATCGGTGATGACGGGAGAGACATCCTCTCTGGCCCCATCCGCCTTCTGATCGCAGATGAAGGAGGGGAGGAGCTTGCGTGGGAGCCTGTTGAGCTGCTTATCGAGCGGCAGGGACAGGGAACTGTGATATGGTCCGGCCGCTCACAGGCCGGGCCCATTCAGATCGAGTGCCGCGCTCGCATGGAGTTCGATGGCTTCCTGGATTTTGAGATCCGGATGCGATCGGACCGAGACTATTCGGTCTCGGATATCGCCCTCGAAGTCCCCTTCCGCAAGGATGCGGCCCGTTTCATGCTGGGAATGGGCGTGAAGGGAGGGAAGCGTCCTCCCGAGTTCCGCTGGAAGTGGAAGACGGAAAACAATCAGGATTCCGCCTGGCTGGGCGATGTCAACGCGGGCCTCCAGTGCAGTTTCCGCGACGAGCGCTATTCCCGTCCCCTGAACACCAATTTCTATCTCCGCAAGCCCCTGGTCCTGCCGGATTCCTGGTGGAACGGAGGCCGGGGTGGCTGCGACATCATCGAGCAGAATGAGGGGACGATCCTGCTGCGGGCCTACAGCGGCCCCCGGGAAATGAAGGCCGGTGAGACCCAGCACTACTATTTCAGCCTGCTCATAACGCCCTTCCGCCCACTCAATACACGGGCCCAGTGGTCCACACGCTATTATCACCGCTACGAGCCGGTGGACAGGATCGCGGCCACCGGAGCCAACACCATCAACGTGCATCATGCCACGGACATAAATCCATTCATAAACTATCCTTTCCTGCGCCCCGGGCAGATGAAATCCTATATTGACGAGGCGCATCAGAAGGGCATGCGGGTCAAGATCTACTACACAGTGAGGGAACTGTCCAACCGCGCCCCGGAGCTCTTTGCTCTGAGGAGTCTGGGAAACGAGATCTTCTTCCCCGGCCAGGGTGGAGGATTTTCCTGGCTGCAGGAGCACCTGGATCCGGATTACATTGCAGCCTGGTTCGTTCCCGAACTCAAGGACGCAGCCGTCATCAATTCCGGCGTATCCCGCTGGCACAACTATTATGTAGAAGGCCTCGACTGGCTGGTCCGGAACATCGGTATCGACGGCCTCTATATCGATGATGTCGCTTTTGACAGGACCGTGATGAAACGCGTCCGCAAGGTGCTGGACCGCAGTCGGCCGAATGCTCTCATCGACCTCCACTCCGCCAATCAGTTCAATGTTAGGGACGGGTTCGCCAACTCGGCCAATCTCTACATGGAGCACTTTCCCTACATCGATCGACTCTGGTTCGGCGAATATTTTGATTATGACGCCCCGCCAGACTACTGGTTGATGGAGGTCAGCGGAATCCCCTTCGGGCTCATGGGCGAGATGCTCCAGGGCGGAGGGAATCCCTGGCGCGGCATGCTCTACGGCATGACCGCCCGGCTTCCCTGGGCTGGAGATCCCCGCGGGATCTGGAAGGCCTGGGATGAGTTCGGCCTGGAGGACGCGTCCATGGTCGGTTACTGGTCTCCTACTAATCCTGTCAGGACCGACAACCCAGAAGTGCTGGCGACGGTCTATGTCAGAGAGGACAGGGCCCTGATCTCCCTGGCAAGCTGGGCAGGCAAGGATGTCCGGGTGAAGCTGATGATCGATTGGGAGGCACTGGGTCTGGATCCGGATAGGGTGATTCTCACCGCTCCTCACATCCCGGATTTCCAGGAGGCCTCCCGCTTCGGCCCTCAAGATTCGATCCCTGTGGCGGCGGGCCGGGGATGGCTGCTGATCCTCGCATTGGATATAGACTGATTGGGCCCCATGTTTTGACCTGGCAGCCAGCACTGTGATATAAGATTCGATCGTGAAAAGGCCGGAGGCAGCGGCACAAAGGGAGCAGAAGAGATCCGGACATGAGCAAGGACGCGAACAAGGATAAACAGCAGATTGCTGAACTGGTCAAGGAGAGGCAAAAACTGGAACTCCGTCTGCGCGAGAGCGAAAATAACTATCGAACGCTGCTCGACCACCTGCCCGTCTTCAAGCTCCCGAACGAACACGTCGGCGAATGTAGACGCGACGGCGGACGGTTTACGGTTGGCCTTCATCGAAACGAAAGTCGACCTTCGGGAGACGGACCTGACATGAATGGCACCGCGATCGT
>JBGUED010000463.1:0-2584 GCA_041821525.1 Candidatus Aminicenantaceae bacterium
CTGGAGACAATCGCCTTTACTTCGGGATCGATCTCTAAGAGTTTTTCTATGGTTTCCCTGCCTCCCATGCCACCGGGTATGGTCAAGTCTGTTATAACCGCGTCAAAGGGATCGCCGGTGAGGCACTGGAGAAACTGATCCTGGTCAGCCTGCGCAAGCTCATCATCAAGGCTGCGGCTCAGAAACCGCTCGTCTTTATCCTGGAGGATCTGCACTGGGCCGATGCCACCTCGACCGAGATGCTGAAATCGCTCTTCCGAGTGGCTGAAGAACATCCGGTACTCTTCATCAATGTATTCCGGCCGGGCTATGAGGAAACAAGCGAGCGCCTGCTTAAGAGCGTGCGTGCTCGCTACTATCACATGCATGAGGAGATTCGTCTCGGCCTCCTGGATGAGAGCCATTCCGAGGTGCTCCTCCAGAACCTTCTCAATATCAAGGGATTCCCCACTCCTGTGATGAAACGTATCGCCTCGATAACCGGCGGCAATCCCTTCTTTATCGAGGAGATCGTTCGCTCCCTGATAGACCAGGGAGCCGTGGAGCCGAAAGGGGGAGGTTTCCGGGTCTCTGCCCGGATCGATCAGGTGGAAATCCCCTCCACGATCGACGACGTGCTCATGAGCCGCATCGACCGTCTCGATGAGGACACCCGGATGCTGCTCAAGGTCGCCTCTGTGATCGGACGCAATTTTTTCTACAAGATCCTGGTGGATGTGGCCGATACCGTGGAGGATGTGGATGGCAAGCTCGCGTTTCTCAAGGGCGTGCAGCTCATACTGGAACGGAAGCGCATGCAGGAACTCGAGTATCTGTTTAAGCATGCGCTGGCCCAGGAGGCAACCTACAAATCGATCCTGACCAAGCAGAGGAAGGCCCTCCACCTCAAGATCGCAGACTCGATCCGTGAGGTGTTCGCCGTGCGCCTCGGTGAATTCTACGGGATGCTGTCCTTCCACTATACGCGGGGAGAGGATCTTGAGAAGGCCGAAGAATTCCTGATCAAAGCCGGGGAAGAGGCCATGAAGGCATCGGCATCTGCTGAGGCCCTCAATTATTATCAGGATGCGCTCGACATCTATCTCCAGTTGCGCGGAGATAACACCGATCCGGGAAAGGTTGCCGATCTAGAAAAGAACATCGCTCTGGCCTACTACAACAAAGGCCAGTACCAGGAGGCCGTCAAGTACTACGACAGAGTTCAGCCCTACTACCTGATGAAGCTCCCCTCCGGTAAAGCTGCAACGATCCTGAAGTTTGTGAACAGCTTTATCCACTTGCTCATCGGCCTTTACCTGCCGGCCTTGAAGTGGCGCCGGACGCCGTCGCAGAAAGACCACGACATCGTGAATCTGTTTTACATAAAATGCCTGGCCATGGGCCATGTGGATCCCAAGCGGGTATTCATCGAATCGCTCTTTCTCATCAAGCGGATGACACGGGTGAATCTCGGGCAGCTGGAAAACGGGATTCCGATCTTCGCGGGTGCCAGCCTGGCCTTTTCCTGGACCGGGATGTCATTCAAGCTGGCGCGCAAGATCCTGGAATTTATCAAAGACAAGATCGATGAGGATGACGTCAAAACTAATATCTATTATCAGACGGACGATCAGACACTGAACTTCTTTGTGGGGGAGTGGGAGCGGCAGAGGTTCGACGATGACTTGGTCGAACTGGGGATCAGGGTGGCGGAGATCTTTTCCATCTCCAACTACACGATCTTTCACGGGCGCACCTTTCTTGAGCAGGGAAAGTTCAGGAAGGCGATGCACGCCGCGAACAGGCTTCAGGAGATGTCGTTGCTGTTTGAACACGACTATCCCATGGCGCTCAAGTATTTCTTGAAGGCCAAGCTGCTGTTCAAGTACCGGCATTTGCCTGAGGCCGTAAAAGAGGCGGAGGAGGGGATCGTCTTCAACAAGAAAACGCGCCTGGGAACCCTGCTGCTGGGATTGTACTCGCTGAAGGCGCGCATGATGGTCTTGAAGAGAGATATAGAGGCTGCAGAGGATATGCTGTCCCAGGCGGAAAAAGTCATGGCCGAGATGAATGTGACTCCCTGCTACCTGAGTGAATACCTGTTGGGCAGACTCTCGCTCGAGATATTCAACCTCGAGGAAGCGCTGGATGCCGGGTACGAGGACAAGATTGCCGTGTTGAGTCCGGGCGCCCTGAAGACTGCTAAGAAGACTGTAAAGAATGCCGTGAAGGTGGCATCAGATCAGGTCGAGGCGTATCGGCTCCTTGGGACCTGCTATTGGATCACGGGTGATCATAAGCATGCACTGCAGAGTTGGGAGAAGAGCGTCGTTGTAGGGAAAAAGCTTGGAGCCCGTCTGGAGCTGGCCAGAACCTATCAAACCATCGGTCGCTATGTCGAGAATACAAATGTAGTGCGACAGGAACTGGCAGGCATGAAGATTGTAGATCTGGCGACTGAGGCGGATAGGCTGCTCAAAGATATTAATTAGGAAATAGGGGACAGGTGCATTTTCAGCGATAAATGCACCTGTCCCCGGTTCTATCCCAGATTAATTACCGAAAAGACGTCTATTCCGTCCCGTCTATCTTTTTTCTATTCGAT
>JBGUED010000464.1:0-1016 GCA_041821525.1 Candidatus Aminicenantaceae bacterium
GCCAGAGTGTCTTTTACGGCCTGCTCTCCTGCATCTCTGGCCCGCTCTGTGACCAGATCTTGCACCGCAGCACTCAAATCGGCAGATGTTGGCCCCATTAACTCGGTCTTGGGACTCTGCTGAGTGCCCGAGATCCGGAACAAGAGCTGTATCTGTTGATCCTCATTCTGCATCACGCTTAATAACGTCTGGGCAATGTCGTCGCCGGAGACATATTTTTTCATGTCTGAACCAAGGGCCGCATCAGCCTGTCTTCCCAACATTTGGCGCACAGGTGCATTGAGATCCCGGTCCAGGAGGAGCTCCAGGTCTGCTGCTACAGTTTCGCTTTTAATGTCGAACGTTCCGCTGTAGTTCATCCCGTAGCCCTCCAGGCGGAATGTCCCCTCTTCCAGCTGTGCGACATCACCTTCTATTGAAAGGAGTATAGAGCCGTTTTTCCAGTCTATGTCATCCGGTAGGAAATCCGGTGCCACCCCGAACCTGTTGAGTAAGGGGGCAGACCGAAGGCGGGCAAAGAGAGCGGATCCCTTTATCAGGCCGGAGGGTGTCTCGATCTTCAGCTTTGCCTGAGGAGCAGGCATCCCAGTTTTCGGATCAAAAGGCTGGATCTGACCCCGCATCCTGAATTCGGCTTTTACTTCCTGGGCGAATCCTCCCGTTGGAATGAAGACGGATTCGAGCAGGGCCTCGGCCTGGATCTGGAGAGAATTGTGCTGTTCCAGGTTACGGGGATCGATCCAGATGTCAGAAATCTCCAGATTAAAGCTGTGGATCCGGTATCGGCTGCCATTGGTTTGGTCTTCGAACAGCAGAATCCCGTCGCTGATACGAACACGTTCGATATCCAGGGCAAGCGGGAGATCCCTGGCTCCCATCTCCTTTTCAGAAGAACCTTCGGTCATCAGATCTGATACGTTCAGGGACCCGTCAGGATAGCGGACCACTCGGATCTCGGGTTGGTTGATGAGCAAACTGCGAATCCGGAGCTGCCGGCGCAGGAGGGGCCAGAATTC